>JAKMEU010000349.1 GCA_022425845.1 Luminiphilus sp.
CTCCGATGAGTCTCTGGATGTGGGCGTCAGCCATGAGGAACCCGCCGTAAGCCTCAACTACATGGAATTGCTCGATGCCCTGCTCGCGATTCACATCTGCGTCATTATCGGTTTTTTCATGGATCAGGGTTTAGCCAGTATCGGCATTCACCTGCCGCTATTTGTGAGCTGCCTGTTCGGCGGTATTCTGATGACCAATCTTCGGCCCAAGGTATTACCTCGCATCACGGGCACTGACTGGCCGTCGCGGACCCCCGCCATAGCGTTGATCGCGGACATATCCCTGGGCACCTTCCTCGCCATGTCCCTCATGAGCATGCAACTGTGGGAAATCGTCGATCTCGCGGGCGCAATTTTCTCGATCATGGGGACACAGTTGGTGGTTGCTGTGCTGTTTATGGTCTTTATCGTGTTCCCGGTCATGGGCAAAAACTACGATGCCGCCGTCATAGCATCCGGGTTCGGCGGTTTCACTATGGGAGCCACGCCCACCGCTATAGCCAACATGTCCGCCGTCACCAAGCGATATGGCCCCTGTCACCAGGCCTTTATCGTGGTGCCATTGGTGGGTGCTTTTTTCATCGACGTCAGCAATGTCATCCTTATTCAGCTCAGTCTCGCCTGGCTGGGGTAGCTTACCGTGTCATTCCGGCGGGGTGACCCAAGCCGGATATCAAAAAATGGGAATGGTGAGTCCTGCCTGGTCCTACGGCACAGTCCAACGCGGGGCCAGGAAGGTTATGGGGCCCTACTCAAGGCCTGCCCAACCCGCTCACGGCACTACGCGGGTGGACTGCAGATCACCTGCTACTCGGAGGGATTTGCGCCGTAAAGCCCCACGCCCAATTCTCCGGCGATATGCCGGATAGCGCGCATGCCGCGTATGCTATTGCCAGCTTCATTTAACGGTGGTGAAAAAGTGGCAATGGCAAAGCGACCGGGCACCACGGCGACAATCCCGCCACCAACACCTGTTTTCGCGGGCAGACCGGCGCTGTACATCCACTCGCCCGATTCATCGTAGAAACCGGCCGTCGCCATTATCGCCAGAAGTTCCGGTACGTGCGCAGCGTCCAACACGCGCTTGCCCGTTACCGGATTCACGCCCTGATTGGCCAGTGTGGCGCCCATCATGCCCAGGTCGAGGGTGTTGATGCCCGTTGAGCATTGGCGCGTATAGACCCGCAGGGTCTCCTCGGGATCGCTGTAAAGCCGCCCATAGTTATACAGCAGGTTGGCGATCGCGCGATTGCTCCAGGACTCCTCATACTCAGAGGTATAGACCTCCTCAAGAACGCTCAGCTCGCGACCCGCATAGGCGCTGAGATTGCCGTGTATTTGTTCCCAGCGATTCGCTTCGGAATCCGCCTCAACCAGGCTTACGGCGGCAATGGCGCCTGCATTTACCAGCGGATTGACCGAGCGCGCCGAATAAAGCTCCAGGGCCATTTTAGAATTGAAAGGCAGCCCCGTGGGCTCCACACCAATTTTGGTGCGCACTGCTGCCGGCCCCTGCTGGGCCATGACGAGGGAGGCGGTAAAGGGCTTGGATACCGATTGAATGGAAAACTCGTAATCCATCTCGCCGGCGGAGAATACCTCGCCCTGACGGGTCACTATCACCACCCCGAACATGTCACTGGGTACGGTAGCCAGAATGGGAATGTAGTCGGCGTTGGCACCCTCATCCACGTCTTTGAACTGGGCGTAGGCCGCATCCACAACGGCCTGGTAATCGGTCTGCTGGGATTTACCCACCGCCTGGGCGGCAGCCAACACAAGGGCAAGGCCTGCCACTAACACTTTGGTCATCATAGGAAACACTCCATTGTTCTTTGAAAAATCCATCGAAGGCTGCAACTCACTTACCCCTTAAAAAATCGCCGGTATTGAAACCCACCTTGAGGGAAAACTGAATTCGATAATCCTCTCCCGTTGCGCCGCTCACGTCCTTGCGCTCTCCCCATATAAACTCAGTCCCCATCATTACGTTGTCACGAGGATAGTGCAGCAGGTTGATCTGGGCTATCTGGCCCTGGGTAAACTCGCTACCCGCCTGCCCGGCGCTGCTGTCCAAATCATTCATCGACCAACCGATCGACGTCGACCACTTGTCGTTCCAATAGTGATCGTAATAGGCACTGACCCCCAGCAGCGGCACGGCTTCTGCCCTCGCGGTCGCCGGATCAGCCGAGTTGGGTGCGATATCTATACCGCCATCGTTCATGTAATTACCAATACCTTCCCCATACACGAGCTGCAGCTTGAGCATGTCCCGATCCCAGACCCGCAGGCCTGTGCTCAGGTTGACACCCCAACCAAACTCGCTCTCCTGGCGCCCATTATCAAGTCGCTCGTAACCCAACTCCCTGAACATGGCGGCAACCTGATAGTGACCGAATTCGCCGTTATTGCGGTACCGCAGGCTTAAATCAGGCAGTTCGTTATGGGCCTGGTACAGCTCCGCTGCTGTGGAGCCCGTAGACTCACAATCGTAGGCGGAGCTGCCTATTTCACAGACGTTGACGTCCCGAAAGCGACCGACAGTGAGTGCGGTTGAGGGATCTTCCAACGCAATGGAGAATTCGTCGCTCCCAAGAGGGACCGTGAAGCGAGCCTGCTGGTTCCGGTAGAACACCATGCCCGTCGGACCCCAGTAATCGATGGTATTGGGGAAAATATCGGCATCCATGAAGTTGGACCAGGTCTGCCCCATACCAAACTGCTTGTAAGTAGCCCATGCGTGGCGCAGTCGCGGCGTGGTCTGGCCCTCGTCTCCACCCACCCCAAAAAGTTCAGCCTCAAGCAGGTAGGTGACATGATCACCGTAGTTGCCCTTTACCCCCAATCGGGATTGTCGGACGCTGAAAACAAACTCACCATCCTGGCCGTATTGACCTGCATCCGTGGGGATCGTACTGACGCGCAGCGTATCGTTCCAATTGGGATCAACGCGCTTGAAGTCATAGATGGCATCAGCCATGGCAAAACCATAAAGCTGGAGGGTCAAACCGTTGGACTCTTCCGAGCTGGAGGACTCGAGGGTGGGCTCAGGAGCGGGTTGCGCGGCGACGTAGGTCGAATCCTCCGCAGCCACCACCGCATCCTGCAGCGGGTCATCATTAGCCTGCGTGCCGGCCTTCAGCGACTCCAGTTCAGCCGCCATAGCGTCGAGCAGTTGTCGCTGCTGCTCCAACTGCACTTCCAGTTGCTGAATACGCTCTTCGTCAGTAGCTGCCAGTGCGGACGGCACAAGCCCCACCGCCATTAAGACGGCCAGCTGGAGCCGGCACACCCACACCCACGCTCTCAATATCGTCACCCTAAGCATATATTGTCCAAATACCACAAAGTAAAAGAGCTTAATGGTGGCCTAATTACGCGCGCACCGCACTATCAATTGGTGGAGCGTTTCTGCGATATCCCCGCTTTTAATTTGACCGGCGATGGGAAAAGAGCTGTCTATCCGCGGAACACGCCGCAC
>JAKMEU010000376.1 GCA_022425845.1 Luminiphilus sp.
TGTTTGGCCTGGGAGTTGGGGCAACGATTGGCAAACGGTCGGTATTCGATCGAAAAAACTATTTTTATCCGGACCTCCCCAAGGGGTACCAGGTCAGCCAGTTCTTCGAGCCCATCGTAGGTGAGGGTCTATTTCAGGTTCCCATGGCGGATGGGAGTCTTTTCCCCATACGAATTACCCGGGCGCATCTCGAAGAGGATGCGGGCAAATCCGTGCACGACGCCTATGCGGGACAAACAGGCATCGACCTTAACCGCGCGGGAACACCCTTGCTGGAGATCGTCACAGAGCCCGACTTTCGAACAGCCGAGCAGGCCGTGGCCTACCTGAAGTCCCTGCACTCCCTGGCCACCTATCTCGGCATCTCTGACGGCAATATGGCAGAGGGCTCCATGCGCTGCGACATCAATGTTTCATTGCGACCCAAAGGGTCAGAGACGCACGGGACCCGGACCGAGATCAAGAACGTTAATTCCTTTCGCTTCGTGGAGCGGGCGATTGCCGTGGAAGCTGAGCGACAGCGAGACATTCTGGAAGCCGGTGGCCAGGTGACCCAGGAGACGCGGCTGTACGATGCTGATCGCAACGAAACCCGCTCGATGCGTTCTAAGGAAGTTGCCAACGATTATCGTTATTTTCCGGAACCCGACCTGTTACCCATTCTGCTCGACGACCATTACATAGAGGCGATCCGGGCGGAACTTCCCGAATTACCCGGAGCAAAACGAACCCGCTTCATCGACACGTATGCGTTAAATGACTACGACGCGTCGCTGCTGGTTGATAGCCGCGCAATGGCAGACTATTTTGAAACCGCCACGGCGATTAGCAAGGCGCCGAAACTGACCGCCAACTGGATCCTCGGGGATTTGGCGGCTGCCCTGAACCGCGCGGCACTGGATATCACCGCCTCGCCAGTGTCCGCCGAAGCACTGGCGGGCCTCGTCCTGCGCGTTGCCGATGAAACGCTGTCCAGTAAGCTGGCCAAGCAGGTGTTTGATGGCCTTTGGCAAAACGAGGGTACCGCCGACGCCATCATTGAGGCACGGGGTCTCAAGCAGGTGACCGATACCGGAGCGATTGAAGCGATGGTGCAGCAGGTTATCGACGACCATCCCGGGCAGGTGGCGCAGTATCAAGCTGCCGATGAAGGCAAACAGAAAAAACTGCTCGGATTCTTTGTCGGCCAGGTCATGAAGGCCTCACAGGGGCAGGCAAACCCCCAGCGCCTGAACGCTTTACTCAAGGATATGCTGGCGAAGGGTTAGGGGCTCATGTGCCGTCGTAGGGCACCCGTCCTTTCAGGAAGCGCTCCCGATTCTCGCGCTTTTTCTGCACACTTTTGCGCAGCAGGACATAAACCGCACCGGTCCCGCCGTGGACCGGCTGGGCTGAATGGAATGCCTGTACGTCGTCAAGATCCTGCAGCCAACGGTTCACATAGCCCTTGAGCACGGCTGTTTTTTCCTGCTCCGACTTGCGCTGGCCTTTGCCGTGCAGGATGAGCACCGTCCGCAACCCATAACTCATGGCCTCCAGGATAAAACCATGAACATCGGTGCGAGCCTGCTTTACCGTCAGGCGATGCAGGTCGAGGCGAGCATCGATTTCATAGCGTCCCTGCCGAAGCTTCTTGTACACCCCATGCTGAATCCCCGGGCGCTTGAAGGCCAGCACGTACCAGGCATCAAGAGGCTCAACGCCCTCGTCAACCAGTGCATTCCGGGGGGCCAGGGGCTCCCCGACCGCGGCCAACCGCCGGGCGGGCGCGTCACCCGCATCGCCATCTCGCTGCAACCGCTCACGGGGATCACGTTTTAGCGGCACGACATCGGCCATCTCTGCCTCGAAAAGATCTTCATCCGACACGACCACACTCCACACTGGCGCTCAATAGCACTTTATACTCACATTCGTATGATGAAGGATCACGGAGGATCATGACAATGAACGGCAATCCCATTACCGGCGCTGGCTATTTTTTTCGCGGCCTCTCCCTGCTGACGCACAAGCGTTTGCGCGCCTTCGTCATCCTGCCGCTGCTCGCCAATGTGGGGATTTTCCTGCTCATAGGTGGCGCCGCCTGGGGCTTTGTGGAGGGCCTTGTCCAAACCACCGAAGAGGCACTACCCGACTGGTTGAGCTTTTTGACGTGGCTGATTGCCCCACTACTGTGGCTCATGGGTGGGCTCGCTACCGGCTACATATCGACTCTCATTGTCCTCATATTGACCTCCCCATTCCACGCGCTGTTATCGGAGAAGGTGGAAGAACAGGTTACTGGGCAATCCGTGCCCGCGCTGGAGGGATTAGGCGCAGCCATTCTCGCGATTCCCCGTGGCATCCTCCGGGAAATCGGAAAAATTCTGTACTACATTCCACTCGCAGTGTTCGTTCTGGTTCTGTCATTCATTCCGGGGCTGAACGCCTTTGCCCCCCTACTCTGGTTTGCGCTCGGGGCGTGGATGATGGGGCTGCAGTTTGTTGACTATCCGATGGACAACCACAAACTGTCCTTTCGTGACGTCAGGGACGCCTGCGCCTCTCGGCGCCTGAGCAGTCTGGGTTTTGGTGGGGTGGTCGCATTCATCGCCGGTGTTCCACTGCTCAACCTGGTGGTTATTCCCGCGGCGGTAGTGGGTGCGACCCTGATGTGGTGTGAGGAATTACGCCCCCGAAACCAGGGCTCATAACTAGTCCAGCAGTTCCTCGGGCGGCGGCACGCATTTCAATCGTTCACCCAACAGGGTTTCTATATCGGGCAACAGGAAGGCGTCGTCCTCGCTGGCAAAACTAATGGATATGCCGGTGGCCCCGGCCCGGCCCGTGCGGCCGATACGGTGTACGTAGTCTTCCGGGTCTTCAGGCAGGTTGTAATTGACCACATGGCTGACGCCGTCAACGTGGATGCCCCGGCCGGCCACATCGGTCGCTACCAGAACCTTGATTTTGCCCGATTTAAAGTCGGCCAGCGTCCGCGTTCGGCGCGCCTGGGTGATCTCGCCTGACAGGATGCCGCAGGATATGCCGCCTTTGCGCAGTTTTTCATGTAACGAACGCACCTGATCACGCCTGTTGGCGAAGACAATGGTAGATACTGCGTCCGGCGCCCGGAGGATTTTCAGCAATACTTTGAGACGCTCATGGCTGGTCACCAGATACACCCGCTGATCCACCGACGCGGTGGCAACGCGTTCGGGCTCAATCTCTACCGTCACAGGATCGAACGTCCACTGCTGGGCGAGATTGAGAATGTCCTGGGTAAAGGTGGCTGAAAATAACAGCGTCTGGCGATCTTCCTTGCGGGGCGTGGCCCGGACAATGCGCTTGACCTGTGGAATGAAGCCCATGTCGAGCATGCGATCAGCTTCATCCAGAACCAGTGTTTCCACCCGATCAAGAAACAGGTCTCTGCGCTGCATAAAGTCGATGAGCCGTCCTGGCGTCGCCACTATCAAATCCACGACATGGGACTGAACCTTGGACAACTGCTTTTGGTAATCGGCACCGCCAATGAGGGTCACCGTCCTTAAACCGGTGAACTTGCCCAGGTCCTGGGCGTCGGCGGCAATCTGCATGACCAGTTCCCGGGTCGGCGCAATGATCACGGCACGGGGTTCGGCCAAATAACGCTCGCCTTCCAGGGGATGGCGCAGCAAGTCATTAAAAATGGTAATCAGGAAGGCAGCTGTCTTTCCTGTCCCGGTCTGGGCTTTGCCAATGGCATCGTGCCCCTGGAGGGTGTGAGGGAGAATTTTTGCCTGAATGGGGGAACAATATTCAAAACCCAAATCGGCCACCCCGCGTAACAGGGAGTCGTCGAGGTCAAGATCGTGGAAGCGTGTCTGGCCCTCAAGGGGCTCGACAACAAAATTGCTGGGGTCCCATGATTCGGCTTTCCCATTGCGGCTGGATTTGCTCAAAATTGCACTCAGTAAAATATGCGGGTGGCGAGTCTAGCACAGCTGAAGCCGTGCTAAATTCTTCCCCCTGGAGAGGAAAATCAGCTTGGCTACCGCACCGCTCATAACAGGAACGCTTTTTCGCAGGGAAATGCGCCAACTCCTGCGGATTGCTTTCCCATTATTCATTGCCCAGAGCGCCCAAATGGGTACCGGGGTCGTGGATACCATTATGGCGGCCCGCTATAACGACCAGGATCTCGCCGCCATTTCGATTGGCATCAATATCTGGCTGCCTATCTACCTCCTCATCCTGGGCACTATTTTTGCGACAGCGACCATTGTCGCCCAGGACTTTGGTGGCGGCCGCATCGAGAAGATTCGTCAGCAATTACCCCAGTCGCTTTGGGTGGCTGTTTTCCTGGGGATAACCCTCAGCCCGCTCCTCTGGTATGCAGGCCCCGCTCTGGATCTACTGGGCCTGAATCCCGTCACCCGCCAACTCGCTCTCGATTACACCCAAATGGTGGCCCTTGGCATGCCCGCGACGGCCATTTTTCAAGCCCTGCGCTACCACACCCAGGGCCTCGGCATTACCCAGCCCTTCGCCTTTGCTGCAGTGGCGGGCTTCCTGGTAAATGTTCCGCTCAACTACGCGTTTATCTTTGGTGAGTGGGGTGCTCCCGAACTCGGTGCCCAGGGGTGTGGTATTGCGACGGCGATTTCCATGTGGCTGAGCGTTTTCCTCATTACCGGGTACATCGTTCGCAGTAAAACAATCCAGCTCTACTTGCCCGAATGGAAACCCGTGGCGCCGGACTGGCCCAGAATTAAAGAGATTCTGGCAGTTGGCGCACCCATCGGGTTGACCTTTTTCCTGGAGATGGGGGTATTCAGCGTCATCGCCCTGCTGGTCGCCACCCACGGTGATACCGCTATCGCCTCACACCAGATCGCGTTCAATATATGGGACCTGTTCTACATCCCCATGCTCGCATTGGGCACCGCCATGTCAACGCGCATTGGCCATGCCATCGGGGCGGGCTGGCGAGAGGGAATCTACCGGGCGATGATTGTGGGTGGCTCCATCTCTGCTGTCGTGGCCGCAGGTACAACCCTGCTGCTGCTCACTTTTCCCGGCAGTATCATCAGTATTTATACCGAGGCCGAGGACATCCGGGTGCTGGCCACAAGACTGTTAACCCTGTCAGCCTTTTTTATCCTCATCGACGGAGCCCAAATCGTGGGGTCTTTCATCCTGAGGGCGTTCAAGGAGACCCAGTACCCCTTCATTATGATGG
>JAKMEU010000205.1 GCA_022425845.1 Luminiphilus sp.
CAATTGACCCCGCTGTCAACTGCGGGCTACTGGGTGTGGTGGTTTTTCCTGGCGTGGACAGGCGTGGCAACCGCGGGCTGGCTGCAGGGAAAACAATTCACCTTGATGTGTTTGATGGATCTTCCGCGGTTGTTGCTTTTCGGAGTGGCGCTCTCGTCCCTGGTAGTAACAGGGTGGTGGGGCGCGTTCGGCTGGTTGTGGCTGGGTCTTTCCCTGCTGATTCTCGTGCTCGAATACCGACTTGGCTTGCAGGAGGCGGCGCTGCAGGTGTGAATGCAGACGGCAGCACCGGCGGGTAGAGTCAGTGCAAGGAAAGCGGGGTCTCGCTACACGAACAACGCCGGCCCGCTTCGCAGCCCTTTAGGCGGCATTCACGGGTCAGCGGGTTACGCCGTTCTACCCATCTAGAGCGTTGAAATATAGGCCGCCAGATTGTTGATATCGGCATCCGCCATTGATTTTGCCACTGGCCACATCATGGCTGACTGTGCGCCCCGCTCTTCCCCGGCACGGTAGGCATTGAGCTTCATCACGATATCTGAATCGGGTTGACCCTGCAGTTTCGGCCCAATGCCTCCCTCACCATTGCCACCGTGGCAGGCAACACACTGACCGTAGTAGGCCTCTCCCAGCGCAGACGGTGAAGCCGCAGCGAGGGCGGCTTGCTTGCTACGCTCGATTTCGGCAATGCCACCACCGTTTTCGGCTTTCCAGTTGTCGTAGCACTCGCCTTTGCACTGGTTGGTATTTCCAGACCAACTGGGATCGTTACTTTGGACGCCAGCCCATATGAGTCCGGAGATCACGAGCAGGAAAAGTACAATGGCCGAAGTGGTGTTCATGGTAAAGCGGGCTCCAATGAATAGGGACTGGGGAATTCGTGCGCCGCGAATGGTAATGGGTTTTGTCGTAGAGTAGAAGTCGTCCGGTAGGCACTATTGCCGAAGCGTCAGGGTGTTGCCCTTCTGAACCATCTCGAGGTGTTTAAGGAACGACATGCCCAGCAGGACCTCATCCATAGCGAGACCCGGGGCAACACTCGCCCGGACATTGTTTTGTTCGATCGCGCCTAGTTGCACAGAGCGTAAGCGCGTCAGGTATCCCTGGACTTTGCCGTTGGCTGTGCGCGTCATCACGGGCTGACCTTGAGGTGCACCGACTCTCTGCGCCAATCCAGGTGACATCGCGACACCCGTCGCGCCCGTATCCAGTAGAAACGTCACTGCTACCCCATTAATGCTACCGTCCGCGACATAGTGGCCCATTCGATTGCGTTCCAGCACGACTTCAACACGGCCATCCTCCGCCCGGGTGGAATAGACATCCCGATTGGGATTCACCCGGTCTTCCAACTTGCCCTGAAAGAACAGTGTCAACATCCCGAGAAGTAAAACCCAGGCGATTACTGCCATACCGCGACCCAGACGTCGGGAGGTGGTATCAGGGGGCTCGTTGTTGCCGTGTTGTTGCAAATTGTCTCCCAGCCTTTTTATCCCTCCCTGTACGGGGGCGATAACCGATAGCGATAGGCGTGTTCAATTACCATTCTAGCGGACGGTGGACTGGTGCGTAGCGAAACATTGCGTATCGGTATCATCCCGTTCCGGGAGCAGGACTTTCCCAGCATCGCCCGCTGTCTAGGTGACACCGAGTCCAGCCCGCTGATCGAGTCTGCCGGTGCCCGCGTATGAGTCTCCATGACGGCGCTGGCGTTTGTGGCCGCGATCGCGGCATTTCACCCGCGGGGTTGGGGGCAGCGGCAGTTCAATGCGGCCTGAGATGATAATGTCTCGATCGCATCCAGGATTCGTTACCCTTGTCCGCAACGCGATGCCAGTCAGTCAACCCACGAAAGCCGAGGTTTGCCATGTCCTTTCCCTACACCGGTGCACAAAAAATTCGGTTTGCCGATACCGATGCCAATGGGCACACGTACTTTGCAACCTATTTGATACTGGCCGACGAAGTGTCTGGGGAATATTGGGCGGAGTTGGGGTGGGACTTCAATGAAATACACCAGCAGCCCACGCTCACCTTTACCGTCAATGCCAACATCGACTTTATCAGTGAATGTCTGGGCGCGGACTGGGTAGATGTCGGGGTACGATTTTCCCGGTTGGGTAACAGTAGCCTGACATTGGAGTGGGAAATGACGAATCGGCGCACCGGCGAGACGGCGGCTCGGGGCAGTTTCGTCAGCGTATTTGTCGACAAGGCCGACCGGAAGAGCTGTCCCATCCCCAGCGAACTCCGTGAGGCCATTCTTGCCCGACAACCCGAGCTGGGCTGATGTCCGGTCATCCGACACCAGCAGGAAATCCGCAGGGTAAGGGCCTTGTGCCCGTGCTTGACGCACTGAATGCGCTGCGGCCATGGCAGGCCGAGCGAAAAACGGGGGAGGCCATCCTGCGGGATTTTTGTCTTTCCACACTGGTACTGTCCGCGCACTTCGATTTTCGCGTGGTGCCGGGCAAAACGTACTACCTCTATCGCAGGGGCTCGGGTTGGCAGCTGTCCCTCATTTCCCCTGAAGAATGGGGAGATCGTAGCCCCGGCCCCTGGGTCGCTCACTGCGATTTGAGAACGGATATGACCTGGGACGTGGCACTGGCGCCCGATATTGGTGATGACGGGGCGTTGGTCAGTGCGCTGGAGTCCCATCTTCGTGGCTTTGTGGAACGCGTCAGCGATGCCGAGAGCCTCGAGGCGGCCTTGCCCATCTACGAGCAGCAGCTACCGTATCAGCAACGAATGATGGCCACCGCACTGTCGTCATCCCTGCAAACCTCGCTACTGATGTCAGGGTTAGCAGGCCAATCAGGGCAGAACTGGCTGGGCGGTGGGGCGTTGAGGTCGTTGCTGCTTCAGACAGACTGAGCCTGCCTGCGCTGCCCTCAGGCTGGCGGTGCTATCCATGGCCGGGATGCCTGGCCCTCGCAACGGGGTGCGGTGTCACGTTAATCTTTGCGCTGCATCCCTAAATCGCTGGAACGCGGTATCCCTCCGGCAGGGTTCTCAATGGGGTTCCCATGACGGCTCACGCAAACAGTAATCGTCGGACCTTAAGCGAGGCTTTGGCTCGGGTCATTCCTGACGCCCGGCTCGACACGGTCTTGCTGCCCGATAGCAGGGGTCTGGAGCTTCATTTACTGCAGGAGGCCTATCCACAGCATCTCCTGGATGCCGAAGCCGTCGCACGGATCATGGATGAGCCCATGTACTGGGCTTTTTGCTGGGCGGCAGGGCAGAGTCTTGCCTGTTTTCTCCTGGAGAATTCTCAGTATCTGGAAGGCCAGCGGGTACTGGACTTTGGCGCGGGCTCCGGCGTGGTCGCGATTGCTGCGGCACTCGGGGGCGCGAGTGCCGTGGTGGCCTGTGACACGGACCCCCTGGCTCGCGAGGCCTGTTTGCTCAATGCGAGCCATAACGGTGTGGGCGTGGAGGTGATTGGTGAGTTAGATGAACTGATGGGGCCCGTTGATCTTATTCTGGCTGCAGATGTCCTGTACGACAGGTCGAATCTTGACTGGCTGGGCCGCTTCCTTGACCGGGCACCTCGGGTCCTGTTGGCAGACTCCCGCATCAAGGATTTCGACTTTGAAGGATACCGGCTGCTGGAAACAAGACGCAGTCACACGTTGCCCGATCTCGATGAGTCTCAGGAATTCAGGGAGGTAAGGGTGTATCTTGGTCAGCGGCCAAGACGCCCATAGGAGAATCTGGCACATGTCTGATCCCGTTTTTGTCAGCGTAGCGTGGCTGCGAGCAAATATTGATGCCCCGGGCATCACAGTGCTCGACGGATCCTGGCATATGCCCGCATCCCATCGGGTTGCCTTTTCCGAGTTTGAAGAAAAATCACTGCCGGGATCAGTTTTTTTTGACATCGAGCAGGTGGCGGACACCGACAGCGCATTTCCCCATACCTGTCCGAGCCCCTCTCAGTTTGCGGATGCTGTACAGGCTCTGGGAATCAGGAATACCGACTTTGTGGTCGTTTACGACGCCGTGGGACTGTTCACGGCCCCCCGGGTATGGTGGTTATTTCGTCTGTTTGGCCATCATCGGGTCGCGATTCTGGAAGGGGGGTTACCCGCCTGGGAGGCTGCGGGCTTGCCGACAACATTGGGCCGACCACCCAACCCCGCCCCAGAGCCTTTTGAAGTGTTATTCAATGATCAACTGCTGGCGACCCATGAGCAGGTTAGAAGCGCTATTGCCCGCGGTGGTCATTCTATTTTGGACGCTCGATCCAATGGTCGTTTTGCGGGGACCGAACCGGAGCCAAGGCCGGACCTCCCCAGTGGGCACATGCCGGGCGCGGTAAATCTGCCTTTCAGCCGAGTGGTGGATCCGTTGCGGGGCAGTCTCGTTAATGAAAGTGAGCTGCGTAGCATGTTGGAGGATCATCAGAACGCCGCTCCGGGAAGCATCATCACCAGTTGCGGCAGCGGGGTGACCGCCTGTGTACTTGCCCTTGCGTTACATACCTTGGGCGTAACGGCCAGGGTTTACGATGGCTCCTGGACCGAATGGGCGACGCGAGCGCCAGAGGCCATCGAAATTGACTCGGTGTGAGCTGAGTGCGGTCTCGCTCGGTTTGCGATAGATTGACCGCGCGAGTGGAATGACCAGAGTTGCACCTGGATCACTGGGTTCGGTGAATCGAACAAAAAAAGCATTGTGAAGATAAGATTTTGATAAACCAAACGTTTTGCCGTATCTGCGAAGCAAGTTGCGCCCTTGAAGTTTCTGTGGAGGCCGGGGTTGTCACGCAGATAGCGCCTCGCAAAAGTCATCGGGGTACGCTGGGTTTCGCCTGCATGAAGGGTCTGGCACAGGGCGAGCTTTACAGCTCACCGGATCGGCTGCAAACGCCTCTCAAGCGGGTGGGAGATCGTTTTCAACCCATAAGCTGGCAAACAGCCATGCGCGAAATTGGCGCAAAAGTCAGGGCGGAACGCAAAATAAGCCCGCATCGTATTGGCATGTATGTGGGGACGGCGGCTGGCTTCAGTTTGCTGCATCCCATTTTTGCCCAGGGATTTATGGATGGGATTGGATCGAGAAATATTTATAGCTCTGCGACCCAGGATTGCGCCCATCGCTTTGCATCGTCACAGGCCATCTACGGATTTCCCTTTACCCAGCCATTTCCAGACCTTGAGAAGCTCAATTTCCTTCTGATACTGGGCACCAACCCGGTTGTTTCCAAATGGACTTTTCTTCAGGTGGCCCACCCGGTCCGGCGTCTGAAGGAGATTCGAAAGCGGGGCGGGAGAGTGGTGGTAGTTGACCCCAGAGAGACTGAAACAGCCAAAGTTGCCGGCGAATATCAGCCTATCCTGCCCGGGTCTGATGTTTATTTCCTGCTGAGTTTCCTCCATGAACTGATCAAACTGCGTCCACCCGAAAGCGCATTGGATACGGATCACTATGATGGTATCGAGGCGCTACAGGACATTGCCGCTGATTGGCCGCCAGAGCGCACCCAGTCTCTAACCGGGATGTCACCCGACGTCCTCAGGCAACTGGTAGAAACGTTCTGCGCGGCAGAGGGTGCCGCTATCGCGACCGGTACGGGCCTGGGCATGGGGGGGCAGGGCACCCTGGCGCAGTGGTTGGTTGAGGTCATCATCGCCTTGAGTGGCAACCTCGATCGGGAGGGCGGTCACCTGATAGGACAGGGTATTTTTGACTTCGCTGCTGTGGCCAAGCGCAAAGGCCTGTTTGAACGGGATGTTCACTCCCGTGTTGGCGGATTTCGCCGCCTCAATGGTGCGATGCCCGGTGGTATTCTGGCGGACGAGATATTGACGCCGGGCGAGGAACAGTTGACCAGCCTCTTCGTTACCGGGGGTAATCCGCTATTGACCATGCCGAATGCTGAACGTCTGCGGTCGGCTCTGGATTCCCTCGAATTACTTGTGGTCACTGATATTTATCTCAATGAGACGGCGAGTCAGGCCCACTATGTTCTCCCGGCGACCTCTCCACTTGAGCGACCTGATTTGCCTTTTGTCTTCCCGTTATTCCTGGGTCTGCAGTCCATCCCCTATCTTGCTGCGACCGAGGCGGTACTGGCACCCCCCGGTGAAACCCGGGATGAGGCGACAATTTACACGGAGTTGGCATCGGCGTGTGGTGTTGGCCTGTTTGGGTCGAAACCCCTGCAGTGGCTGCTCGGCACAGTGACGCGCTTTAATCGATGGCGAGGCAAAGGATTTCCCCAGCGCTGGCTGTTGGATCGAATTCTGCGGCACAACGGTGCTCCCAGCTTTACAGAATTGCTTAAACACCCCGACGGGTACCCGGTAGAGGGTGCAAAGTCCAGTAGTTTTTTGGGCAAGCGAGTCACCACTGAAAACGGTAAAGTGCAGCTTGCGCCCGACGAATTTGTATCCGGCGCGGCGGCGCTTCCCGGTGA
>JAKMEU010000001.1 GCA_022425845.1 Luminiphilus sp.
GGGTGTTGTCGAATTTCTTGCGCAGGAAGCCGGCGCAGCGGCTTGCGATATTGACCACTTTACCCACGAGGTCTGAATTAACCCGCTGAATAAAGTCGGTGAGGTTAAGGTCGAAATCGTCGACTCCCGGGCCCAGCTTGGCAGCAAAATAATAGCGCAGGTATTCCGGATCCAGGTGTTCCAGGTAGGCACTGGCGCGTATAAAAGTGCCGCGACTCTTGGACATCTTCGTGCCATCAACGGTCAGGAAACCATGGGCGTAAATAGCGGTTGGCAGTCGCAGTCCGGCGGCTTGAAGCATCGCAGGCCAGAACAGGCCATGAAAATTAACGATGTCTTTGCCAATAAAATGATAGAGCTCGGTGTCATGACCGGGCTGCCACCATTGATCGAAATCCTCCCCCTCCCGTTGGCAATAATCCTGGCAGCTTGCGATGTAGCCGATGGGGGCATCGAGCCACACGTAAAAATATTTTCCCGGATGCCCTGGGATCTCGAAGCCGAAATAGGGGGCGTCGCGACTGATGTCCCAATCCTGAAGGCCCGCGTCAATCCACTCCCGGAGCTTGTTTTGAATCGCCGGTTGCAGGCTGCCACTTTGCGTCCACGATTCAAGCAGCGGCTGGAAGTGACTTAAATGGAAAAACAGGTGGTCTGACGCCCGATTTTCAGGGGTCGCACCTGACAGGGCCGAGACAGGGTCGATCAGATCTGCGGGACTGTAGGTCGCGCCACAGGATTCACAGTTGTCACCGTACTGATCCGGCGTTTTACATCGGGGGCAGGTGCCCTTAATGAACCGGTCGGCGAGAAACAGCCCCTTCTCGGGGTCGAAGGCCTGAATGACCTCGCGAACACCGATGTGTCCCGCTTTGTCCAGACGAGAAAAAATCTCACTGGACCATGCTCGATTCTCATCCGAGTGTGTCGAGTAGTAGTTGTCAAAATTAATCAGGAAACCTCGGGAATCGTTGAGGTGATCCTGTTTTACGGCATCAATATGAGCCTCTGGAGACGTTCCCGCCTGCTCGGCCGACAGCATGATGGCGGTTCCATGGGCATCATCGGCGCACACGTAGAGGCAGTGATGCCCCCGGGAACGCTGGAATCTGACCCAAATATCGGTCTGGACCTGTTCCAACATGTGGCCCAGATGCAGTGGCGCGTTGGCATAGGGGAGCGCTGAGGTAACGAGAATTTTTCGCGTCGCAGACGTCATAGGGCGGAGTAGCCGGTTCAGGACAACGCGCCATTCTACCGGAAGGCCACCTGCGTTTCATGCTGACAGGCAAAGGTTGGGTATACTGGCGCGCTTTTAACCCAACAGCGGAGGCGCCGGGGCCCGGGATGCAGAGTCAGCCGAAATACATTGTCGCAGTGGCGTCGGGCAAAGGGGGCGTCGGAAAGTCTACGGTCGCTATGAATCTCGCCCATGCCCTGCGGCATCAGGGCCTGTCAGTGGGCCTTCTTGATGCCGATATTTACGGTCCCAGCCAGCGCCGTATGCTTGGGGTAGATCCCGAGGTTGGTCCCGAGCAGCGGGACGAAAAATGGCTGGTACCCATCTCGGTATCGGGCATCAAGGCCATGTCGATGGCATTCTTGACTGATGAAGCGACGGCCATGGTTTGGCGGGGCCCCATGGCGAGTGGCGCACTGGTGCAAATGCTCGAGCAGACGCTTTGGGGGGATCTCGACGTCCTGCTGGTTGATATGCCGCCTGGAACGGGTGATATCCAACTGACCCTGGCTCAGAAAGTGACGCTCGCGGGCGCCGTCATCGTCACCACACCTCAGGATATAGCTCTCATCGATGCCAGGAAAGGTGTCGAAATGTTCCGTAAAGTTAACGTGCCCGTGCTGGGGATCATCGAAAACATGGCGACGCACGTATGCACAGCATGCGGTCATGAGGAGGCGGTGTTTGGCGAGGGTGGTGGCGACCTCATGGCGCGGGAGTCTGGCGTTGAGGTCCTCGCGCGGCTGCCACTGTCGATGCGGATCAGGGAAACGGCCGATGCAGGCATGTCCATGCTGGCCGGAGCGCCGGAGGATAGTGCGACCCGGGGCTTTGTAGAGGCGGCGACGGCTATATGGGATGGATTAAACCGTACCCAGGTGGCGTCCGGACCTGTAATTACCATGGATGACGAATAAACCCTGAGTGGGAGTAGCAAACTTGACGATTAAATCTGACCGCTGGATACGAGAGATGGCCCGTGATCAGGGCATGAT
>JAKMEU010000008.1 GCA_022425845.1 Luminiphilus sp.
CGCTGGAAGGTATTGATCGCGAGTCTGTAGACCAGCTGGCGCTGACCAGTCAGCAACGTGCTGCTCGTGCCATCGCGGAAGGCCGCTTCGACAGATCAGTCATCCCGGTGGAAAATCCCGACGGGTCCCTGGCTCTGGACCACGAAGAATTTCCGCGCCCCGAAACCACGCTGGACAGTTTGTCGGGCCTGAAGACGGTCTTTGATGTTGTGCGCGACGTACCGGTGGATGAAGCCGGCACCACTTATGGGCAATTGATACAGCAGAAATATCCGCAGTTGGGGCGCTTTCAGCATATTCATCACGCCGGCAACTCATCGGGTGTTGTGGACGGTGCCGCCGCCCTGTTACTGGCGTCCGAGTCCTATGTCGAAACCCGGGGTGTTACGCCCCGGGCGCGGGTGGTAGCCACCGCCAATCAAGGTGACTGTCCAACCCTGATGCTGAATGCCCCAGTGCCCGCGGCGAGAAAGGTGTTGGCAAAAGCCGGTCTGTCGGTGGAGGACATTGATCTTTGGGAGATCAATGAGGCTTTTGCGGTGGTGGCGGAGAAGTTTATTCGCGATCTGGGCCTCGATCGAGAAAAGGTCAACGTGAATGGCGGCGCAATGGCCCTAGGGCACCCGATTGGAGCGACCGGTTCAATTCTAATTGGGACGGTTCTTGATGAATTGGAGCGACAGGAAAAGCGTTATGGGCTGGTCACCATGTGCGCGGCCGGGGGGATGGCGCCGGCCATTGTTATTGAGCGGGTTGCCTGATCACTTGAATCGCAGGTCTTGGGCGCTGCTCCTGTCAGCGGCTGGCGCTGTTCATCCTTCGACGTGAAAAAGCTTATTGATGATCCGCCACTCGCCGTCGTGCTCAATGAATGACAGCGTGTCGAGAAAAGTCAGTCCAAGGTAGGCATCGCGAACGCGCGCTACTGCCGTATGACCTGCGATATCAATGGAAATGATCTCCAGCTCCGCTGGCTCCCCGTTGGCCTTTGGCGAGGGCTGTTGGCTAGCGACGAAATCGGCAAACCCCGTCACCGACATATGTTGGAAGCCGTTGGGCAGATACCCTGTAATCCACGCGTCCGGGTGAAAGGCTGTATGGGCTTTTTCGCTACTGGATTCATACATGCAGTCAAAATAAGTCTGGATAGTATTGGTAATCTGTTGGCGGTTATTCATGGTCAGCGCCCTGTGTTATCCGATGGCGTAGATTATCAAGTTCGGTTCCTGGGGTAAGGAGCGCTGGAGGGCACCCCTGTTGAAAGAGCTTCGCGGGGCAGATGTAAAGACGGCCCCCCGGTTACTGGGGCGCCGTCGCTGGGTCAATTCGCGGCGCGCCAAATACTCAATGCAAAAGGAGCGCCGCACAACAGGCCAGCCGCGGCGACCTCAGCCCCGCAGCTTGGAACCTGTCAGGCGTCGGGAGCGGATGCCGTCGCAACGACGATCCAGTTTTCACCCTGTTTCTGGAATACATGGAGGCTGGCATGGGGGTCTGAACCTGCGGCAGTGTGCACCATGACCGCGATGTCATCACTCAGGAATTTAACCTGATAGCCACTGACCACGTAGTCTTCGTCAGCGGTCGTGGCTGCCGCAGCGACCATATCACTAAAACTGACCAGGCCTCCGGGACCGATACCCATCACATCTTCGGCGACGTAACCCGCCGGTCCACCCGCTGAACCCCATTGCTTGTCCAGTGCAATCAGGCTCTCTGCCCCATCGGCTATCGCCAAAGGTGACGTGGCGAACAGGAGGGTTAGAAGCAAATTTTTATGTAATTTCATGATTTCTCCGACAGTTAGCTGGATGCTTTTTGGAAGTTCCACCTGAGGTGTGATTCCATGCAGCATATAGCGTTGTACAAGGCGGAGGGTTTGCACTGGACCAAATGTGATACAAGTCACACTGACAAGAGATGGCCAGGCCCTGTGGTGATAGAGCGTCCGACTCTGGATCCATGGACGACGCTGGGTTTGGATGAGTGCGCTGGTCGGTTTCCGCGCCCGCTGTCCTGGCGAAGCTGGGGTAGCCAAACAAGCGACTGGCAGGGCTCAAGGTCAACTCGTTGGGGGGCGACCGGATGTTAACGCGTTGGGGAGGACTTGGGGCTATGGCCGGATCAAGGTGGACCGAGGAGCGAGCGACGCATTGGGCTTTGGATCAGCCCTGGCTGGTGGGGTGTAACTTTACACCCAGTACGGCGAGCAACCAGTTGGAAATGTGGCAGCCCGAAACCTTCGATTCCGACACAATCGCCAGGGAACTTCGGTGGGCCTCCGAGATGGGTATGAACAGCGTCCGGGTCTTCCTTCACGACCTGGTCTGGCTGGCGGACCCCGATGGCTTCAAGTCGCGTATCGACACGTTCCTGCAGCTCGCTGACGGAGTGGGCATTCGGACGATGTTCGTGTTGTTTGACGACTGCTGGTTTCCGCCCCAGGCGGGCCCCCAGCTCGAGCCTGTCCCGGGCGTACACAATTCACGATGGGCGCAGTCACCGGGGCACGCCGTTGCAGCCGATCTGTCCCAGTGGCCACGTCTCGAGGGTTATGTCAGGGACATCATGGGTGCTTTCGGGCACGATGAGCGCGTTTGTGTCTGGGATCTGTACAACGAACCCGGGAACGCCATATTGCCTTTCGCGGCGTTACCCCCTTATCGCGCGATACCGCCTGCGCTGATCAAGCTATTTCGGCATTTCGTTCTGCCTAGCCCAACCCTGCCTTTGTTGCGAGCCTGCTTCGATTGGGCGCGCTCCGTCGAGCCCATACAGCCGCTCACGGTGGCGGTTTGGGCGCCCATTCCCCGCCTGAACCGCTTGCAGCTCGAATGCTCCGATGTGATCTCCTTCCATCAGTATATGGGCGCAAAACAACTCAAAGCTAAAATTGACGCGCTGCGCAAGCAATACCGGCGGCCCATTCTCTGCACAGAGTGGTTGGCCCGGCCGGTGGGCAGTCGGGTAGAAACGCATTTGCCACTTTTTAGGGAAGAGGACGTCGGCTGCTATAACTGGGGCCTGGTATCGGGGCGCACGCAAACGGTTCACCCCTGGGGTGACCGGCCGGGGGCGCCTGAGCCTGCAGTTTGGCATCACGACCTGCTGCGCCCCGATGGATCAGGATTCGATGATCGTGAGATCGAGGTGTTCAAACGCCTGACGGCACACTAGGTCCTGGGGGCCGGTCTCATGTTGGGCCACCAGCGCGACGCCCTATCATTCAGAAGCTGTCCCCTGCACTGGGTTCTTTGGTTTCCCGCCATTGCTGCCTGGCGGTGGGGTTGTTTTTGGCGGTGCCCAGCATCACGATCGGGCCGCGCTCTGTGGTGACCTCGGAAATATCCACAATGGTATTAAAGTCACCCTCGGCATTGAGCTGCCACTGCGCGTACTTTAAAACGTCTTCCTCTCGCCGTACGTGGTCAGGTTCTCCAAAGCGTTGGGAGAGTCGAACGAGCAGATGTTCTAAATCTGCGCGGTACAGCGTGAAGAGTAAAGTCGCGTTAAAATACGGGGCTTCGTAGGGCCATAAAGACGCTCGGTAAACAGGAAATCCCGCGACTGTCAGTCTGGAGTCACCCGGTCCGAATTTCGTGCATCGGTACCAGTCGCCCAGACTCTGCGGCGTTTGGGGCTCTTCAGCCGAAACATCCACCGCACCCTGCTGAGTTTCCTCGCACTGCGCAAAAAAGGCATTGTTGGAGCGGTCGACGCCTGTGCCTCGGCCCTCGTCAAGATACACGGCTCCCTGTGCCTCACTGACCGCTTCAAATTCCTCAAGCGGCATTCCCGCATAGAAGTCCATAAACTTGGGTGCACCGTCCTGCGCGGCAAGACTGGTGGAAAGAAAAATACCGAGTGATGCGATGAGTGTTTTCATATCTCTATCCTTGAGTTGCTCGAGTGACTTCATGTAACCCGTCTGAACCGTTTCGCGCTCTCGGACCTTGCTATCAGCCCCAGCCCGCCTATTCATGGTAACCAGCTGGCAGACGTCTGGGCCATGAGAATAGTTCTCACGATTTCCAGACAGGCGCCCGGACGCGTTGTGGTAGTGCGAGACTGTCGATTAAGCGATTAAGCGATGCTTATGGCCGTAATGAACGCTGCTGCCCCCGCGGGTGCGGCCAAGCCATCGGAATTCGATACCCTTAAAGAAAAAATAAGACGCCACATTCAAGGTGCAGGGCGAGGGCAGCGTGTGGGGTCAAGGCCCATCAAACGCTAGCACTGAGACTGATACGACATTACCGACCCTTTCACTTGGCGTGCATTCAAAGAATGACAACGTGGGTTGTCTGCGGGCGAGAGCCATCCATTGCGTTTACACTCTCCTCCTGAAGTTGAGTCTACTGACAACCCGCTGCATGCATCTCAGATGCAAATCCGAACCGAACGTTTTGATCCCTGATTTCATAAAAGGAAGTAACCATGTCAACAAATGGCTTTTCAAAGGGTCTCCAGAGGCTTACGGGCACGCTTGCCCTTCACATGACCCTAGGCCTGCTGGTCGCCGCACCCTCCCATGGCAGTGAGCAGAGTTTGGAATATGGTCTGGATGGTGTGGTGAAGAATGGCACTGTGCAAACACGTATCGGCGAGTTGACGTTTGAAAATGGCTATCCCAGCCGTGATTCCGTGCAATCGCTGTATGACGCCATGGACTTCCAACGGGCTACCCAGGCCTATGTGTGGGCACTACCCATGGTCAGCATGGCTGAGTGGCAGGCAGTGCACGAGCAGCAGTTCGATGCCCAGGATCGCGATTTCGTCATCTACAACACCACGGAAGAAAAATTGGGGATCCTGACGGCTAATGCCACCACCCCCTATGTGATCGCGTTCAACGATTTGGGCCGATCGGGACCTCTGGTGATTGAGGTACCCAGCGGGCCCGTAGGCGGGTTGGTCAATGATTTCTGGCAGCGCCCGGTGACCGACCTGGGACTGGCGGGGCCCGATCAGGGCGCAGGTGGGAAATATCTGGTTCTTGGCCCCGAGCAGGAGCGACCCGAAGGAATAGAGGTCGATCATGTTGTCACGAGTGACACGATGAACATCCTGGTCGGCATTCGCATCCTCACGCCGGATCCCCAGGAAGGTGATCGTATCTTGCGCGCCTTTAGGGTCTATCCCGCGTCCAACCCGGACGAGGAACAGGGCTACGCCAAGGTCGAGGGTGAGTGGTTCCATTACCAGCCCCGTGGTGTTGACTACTGGGAGCGACTCCACAGCGTATACGAGCGCGAGCCCGTTGCGGAACGGGACCGCTTCATGCTGGCCTCCCTGCGTTTTCTGGGTATGGAAAAGGGCAAAGCCTTCAATCCCGATGATCGTCAGCAGGCGCTTTTGGCAGAGGCCACTCTGGTGGGCGAGGCCATGGCTCAGGCAAACAGTTTCGAATCTCGCTTTCCCGGGGTGCAGTATCGTGACGATTCATCCTGGGAGTACGTTATTTTTCTTGAGCCGACCCAGCGCGAGGGTGAGCACGAGCACCTGGATGAGCGGGCCGCCTACAGTTACGAAGCTGTCACGACTTCTGCGGGCATGACAAGCACCACGCCCGGTGTCGGCTCCGCCTACCTGGGCGGCTATCGCGACGGCGCTGGCGACTGGCTGACAGGCACCGACACTTACAAGCTGACCGTTCCGGCGGACGCCCCTATGGAACAGTTCTGGTCGGTCTCAGTCTACGATCAGGCGACACGATGCCTGATCAACAATGGCACAGAGCGAGCCGATCGCTCCTCACGCGATGATCTGGTGGCAAATGCAGATGGCTCGGTCGATCTCTACTTCGGGCCTGGCACGGCACCAGAGGGCATGGAGAACAATTTCATTCGCACCAATGCGGAGGATGGTTTTTTTGTCTACTTCCGATTGTATGCACCGACAGAGCCTTACTTTGAAAAGTCGTGGTCACTTCCCGATCTGCAGAAAATCAACTAG
Organism: Luminiphilus sp.; assembly: GCA_022425845.1. Lineage (GTDB taxonomy): Bacteria > Pseudomonadota > Gammaproteobacteria > Pseudomonadales > Halieaceae > Luminiphilus. The sequence continues at coordinate 5,956 of JAKMEU010000008.1, forward strand.
CGCCTGATTGCATCTGTATTTGAGCGCATGAGGTTGGAGTGACCTTTCGGCGCCGGGATCTACGGGATCTTTATGATCGGTACTCCGCGGCGCTGAAGCGTAAAGCTGGACACGCTGAACAGCGAGAGGCGATGGTTTCAACCAGGCAACCTGCTGATTGGCGAATGGCGTTTCTGTATGAGAACAATTACGTCATGGGTGTGTACGCTACTAGTAGCCGCGCGCCTGTTGACGTTTGCCCCCAGGTGTCAGGGGAGCCGCTGACAGAATGTCCAGGAAGCTATTTCGAGCGGTTAAAGTGGGGGCGCTCGTACTCTCAGCCCGCAGTGGTCACTGGTTTTCCCCGGCAAGCGGGCTGGAACTTTGAGTCGGGGTTGGTATCGGGGTTTACTAATTTAAAGACTCACGAAATCAACCACTTATGATGCTCATTGGTGCCCTCGCCAGGACTCGAACCTGGAATCACCGCTTAGGAGGCGGTAGTTATATCCTGTTTAACTACGAGGGCCGCGCGGCGGGATTATGCCAAAACATCGACCCATAGCGAAAAAAAAGAATTCGACGGTTGGCCGGGAGCCCAGCTTTGAGGGGCAGGCCCGGGATTTGACAAGCGATGGCCGTGGCGTTGTTCGGCATCCGGATGGCCGCACCTGCTTTGTGTCCGGGCTCTGGCCGGGTGAAGTGGCCGAAATCCAGCCAGTGGGTCGTCAGGGGAAGGTTGTGTTGGGTCAGGTAGCTGAATTGCGGAGGCCTCACGCCCAACGTCGAGACGCGCCTTGCCGCCACCACGGACAGGAGGGCGACCGGTGCGGGGGCTGCCCATGGATGTTCATGGACTACCAGGCCCAGTGCGAGGCTAAGTGGCATCGCTTTGAAAAAGCCATAACGGGATTGCGAGATAGCGCGACGCAAGTTGATTCGCTGCGGTCTGCCCCCGAAGAGTTGGGCTATCGAAATAGGGCGCAGTTCAAAACCGACGGCAGGCGACTGGGTTATGTCGCCGGGGGCAGTCGTCGGCTTATCGATATCGAAACCTGTCCGATTCTCAACCCGGTAAATGCGCGGCACCTGGAGGACCTCCGGACCCTGTTGCCCAATAAAACCTGGCAGGCGAAGAAAGGAGGTTGGCATACCGTCGACGTTGACGACGATACCCTGCAGCCGTCCATCGATAAA
>JAKMEU010000010.1 GCA_022425845.1 Luminiphilus sp.
TAATCATCCGAGTTAATGGCCTGTGTTCCGCTCTGGTAACGATTGAGCGCCTCGAAACGCGCAATGACATCGTTTTCCTGTGGGTCTGGGCGATGTGCAACCGGTTTGGGTCCGGGGCTGTCGACAGGTTCGGACCCGTCTGCTGGCGTACCCGGCAGTGGCCCGTCTGGGATGACGGTGCCGTGGGCATCGCGGTTGTCTTGTGGGACGGCCTGACTGGGGTTTTCGGCCGAGTTCATCCACCACAGCGGGAGTGCCACCATGGAGATTGCGATTAAAAGCCGTCGTGTCTTCAGAGGAGACATTGTCACCCCCGTTACGACCCAGCCCTATCCACCCTCTGGTATCGACCTTGTTATCACCGCGTCCCTGCGGTGCTTACCGACTAAGGTAACAAAAAGCCCAGTGCGCGTCATCCGACCTTTGGGCAGTCAGCGTTCATCATCATCGCCGTAAAACCGGAGCACAGCCAGCCAGGCAATAAGGCCAGCGAGGACCATCACCGACCCGTAGGCCAAAGCGAGCAGGGTCTCACCCCCCATGACGGCTTACCTCCAGCGTGTCCGCAGCTGCACGCGCTTCAGCGTAGGGCCGCGCGTAGAACAGGTACAGCACGGCGATGGTTGCGAGGCCCGCCACCACCATGGCTTTTGGCCAAATCAGGGTCTGGCGTATATCGGAGGGGTTGTTTTCATCCACGGGTGTGCGGTGCAGCGCCTCGCGGTAGTCGCGCTCCGCTGATGTCACTGTACCCAGCCGAGATACGGTCAATACCGTGATGAGACTGGCTAGCCCACCCACGAGAATCGGGTCCATTACAACGGGCCAGTCGACGATTCCCGTAATGGAGAGCACATTCATTGCCACGTTGACGCCAAACCCTGCGGCCATCCCCCAGAAGGCACCCCCCTCTGTAATGCGTCGACTCCATATGCTCATAAAGGCCACGGCGCCCCAGGAGGAGGCAAACAGTGGGCCGGCAAAATAAGTGATCCAGAAAATATTACTGGGCAGCGCGAGGGCCAGGGTGATCACCACAATACCGATGACCAACATCGTCAACCGTGTAACCCGCAGTTGGATTTTATCGCCCTGGGGAAGCTTCAGAATGTCATTGCTCATACTGAACCCCACCAGTGAGAGGAAGGTTGATGCGGAGGATAGTCCCGCCGCCAGGATGCCGCATACCAGCAGGGCTCCCACCAGCGTGGGTACCTGGTTCATGGCCGCCCAGATCAGGACGCTCTCGCTGGGTTGAATATCGGGATTGGCGAGATTGACCACAATGGCACTGAAGGTGGTCACCAGATAGAGCAGCAGCATGGTCATGGCGGCACCGCAGGCTGAGCGAATAACCACGTGTTCACTGCGTGCCATAAGGTAACGGCTCGACTGCCATGGGCTTACGGCTACGACGATTCCCCAGGCAACGCCAAGAATCAAAGCCCAGAGTAGTGCCTCCCCGGGGGTATCCCAGTTGGTATCTGGCCCGACCATGCCATGCCAGGCAATGAGATCGGGCTTGGGTTCGAACAGGGCCAAAGCCTCTATGCTGGCAAACCATCCTCCATTGGCTGAGACGATGAAAGCAAGGGCAAGCACGGCGACTGATGAAAACAGCAGGAACATGAGGGTGTCTGTAAGGATCACACCCTTGGACCCCGAATACAGGGTAAACAGGGTATAGCTCAGCCAAACGAGGATAATGGCTACCGGTTCACTGAGAACCGTCATTTGCGCGAGTACGAGGGCCACGCCCCAGGTCACGGCCAGCAGGTAACCACTGAGACCCACCACGATCGAGAGCCCGGCCAGGGACTGGATTCTGCGGCTTTTAAACCGCGCACCGAAAAATGCCGGTACCGTTAGCGCCCTGCTGCGCCTGAGGTAGCGTCCGAAAAACAGGGCGCCGACAATGTAGCCGATGCAATTGACGCCGGTCATGATCACGATCAGGGGTCCATGCCCGCTGTAGGACATCCCCGCCTCGCCAATGAAGCCATTGGTGCTCATGAAGCTGGCGATGAGGGTGCCCAGTATCAGCAGCGTTGGCGCGTTACGGCCCGCGACATAGTAATCGTCGAGATGACGCACTTTGCGGCCTGCGTACCACCCCGTGCCCAAATAGACGCAGACGCTGAGCACCATGGCCAGTGAAAAACTGTCCACTAGTGGCAGCCCTCGCGGTGAGGGCGCTGTTTATCGGCCTGTTTCAATGGCGTCACGGATCACCTGCTCTATCTCATCGACCGAGGCAGCGCGGATGTTGCTACCAGCGGCCGCATCCTGATGGGCTTTGTGGGCCAGTTCGCCCGCGGCGGTTCCGGGTACGCCCAGGTCACTCAGGGATCGCGGGATGTCGAGATCATCCAGCAGTTGGCAGAGCGCATTGTAAAAGGTGTCAAACTGGTCGTTTTCCAACCCGAGGGCGGAGGACATTGGACCAAGCCTGACCCCCAGTGCGGGGGCGTTGAAGCGCAGTACTGCGGGCAGGGCCACGGCATTGGTCAGGCCATGATGGGTGTCGAAGTCCGCCCCCACCATATGGCTTATGGCATGCACCAGTCCCAAACCCTTTAGAAATGCGATACCTCCCAGACAGGCGGCCACCTGCATACCGCCCCGGGCCTCCAGGTTGGCCGGTTCGTTGACCGCTGTGCGCAGCCAGCGGTTGGCCAGCTTCATGCCCTCCAGGGCAATACCATCGCAGAGGGGGTGATAGTCCGGGACGCAGTACGCCTCAATGGCGTGAACCAGTGCATCCACTCCCGTCCAGGCCGTCAGCTGCGCGGGCAGTGCCAGGGTCAGTTCGGGGTCGAGTAGCGCCAGTGACGGTTTGAGGGTGGGGTGCCAAACACACAGTTTCATACCGCGCTCGGTATCGGTGATCATGGCGGTGCTCTCGGTTTCCGCCCCTGTGCCCGCTGTGGTGGGCACGCAAATCAAAGGTGGAAAGGTCGGGGCGCTACTGATGTCCGCGACCGGAAGATCGTAATTGAAGGCCCAGAGATCGATATCGCTTCCCGCGGTGAGACAGGTGGCCTTGGCGCCATCCATGCCGCTTCCGCCACCCATGGCGATAATGCCGTCGTGTCCCCCGTCACGGAATACCGAACCCGCTGCCTTGATTTCGTAATCCCGGGGATTGGGGGAAATGTCGGAGAAGACCGTCGAGGCGCAGCCCTGTGCCTTCAGCAGGGATTGGGTTCTCGCAATAAACGGCAGTTGACTGGATCCCCGATCGCTCATGATGAGGGGGTTTTCAATCCCCAGGGCACTGCAGCGCTCCGCTATTTCCTCGATTCGTCCCGGCCCGTAGGCAATAGGAACCGGGAAGCTCCAGTCATGGGGAGTAAGAAGTTCAGCTGCCATCATTTATTTGTCCCCAGTTGTGTCCGGATTGCTTTCCCAGTTGTGGCGCTTCATGCCGAATCACCCGTATGTAGTATGACGTAAAAATACCGTTTCCCGAGGATAAAAAAGACTGTCGCGAAAGTTCGGGTTGGGACTACACTACGCGCCTTCTGGTGGGGATGGACACCCGCCATGTTGGGAAAGTTTGATCACTTTTTTGGCACACAAAAATAAAGAGACCGTCCATGAATGCACCTGTTCTGTCATTGTCACGTCGCCTGCGGGTTTCCCCCTTTGAACTGCGCTCCCTGCAGGGTACCAAGACCGCTTCGGTCTATAACCACCTGGTGTTACCCACTTGCTACGAATCTCTGGAGGCCGACTATTGGCACCTCAGGGAGCACGTGCAGCTTTGGGATGTTGCCTGTCAGGTGCAGGTCGAAGTCAGCGGGCCTGATGCACTGGAATTTATGGAGTACCTGACGCCCCGGGATGTCTCCCGTTGCGCCGTGGGTCAGTGCATCTACACGCCGTTGGTCGATGAATGCGGCGGCATTATCAATGACCCCCTGATTCTCAGGCTCGCTGAGGACCGGTTCTGGATTTCGCTCTCTGATTCCGATGTATTGCTGTGGGCCAAGGGCCTGGCCCTCGGTAAAGGTTTTGATGTCCGTATTTTTGACCCCGACGTGTTTCCCCTGTCGGTGCAGGGGCCGAAGGCTGATGAACTCCTGAGCCGCGTTTTGGGCGACTCCATCCGCGACCTGAAGTTCTTCCGATTCATTGAAACAACCATCGCAGAAACGCCGGTGGTGGTGGCCCGAACGGGGTGGAGTGGCCAAGGGGGTTACGAAATTTACTTGCGCGAGCCGGGGGCCGGCATTCGGCTCTGGGATACCCTCGCTGATGCGGGTGATGGACTGCAGCTGAGGGCGGGGTGCCCCAACCTGATTGAGCGTATTGAAAGTGGTCTGCTGTCTTACGGTAACGACATGACGCTGGAGAACAACCCCATCGAGGCGGGTCTCGATCGTTTTTTTAAGCTGGGAAAGCCCACTGATTATCTGGGACGGGCTGCGCTGGAGAAGATTGCGGCAGAGGGCGTCTCCAGCCAGTTGGCGCGCCTGATCATCGCAGGTGAGCCGGTGGCTAACCCGCGAACGGTTTATGCCATTTGCAATGAGGCTGGGGAGCAAACCGGTGCTGTCACCAGTGCGGTCTACTCACCTCGCCTCGAGTGCAATATCGCTTTTGGCTACGTCCCCGTGGACACGGCCACCCCGGGAACCGCGGTTCGGGTGATGACCCCGGCCGGGCTCCGCGAGGCGGTGGTGACGGATGCCGAATGGACGGCTTATTAGTCGTCCCGCTCCTGCATAGCGATGATATTGGGATGCGCCATTGGGTGGCGTAAACCCGCTATCCAAGACCGTGCAGTATTTTAACTTCCTGGTAGTCTTCCAGGCCCATCAGGCCACCCTCTCGGCCGTTACCGGACTGCTTGTAGCCGCCAAACGGTGACCCGTATTCGTAGGCACCGCCATTGATATGCACCGCGCCCGCCCGTAATTGCCTTGCTACGCGACGCGCGCGCTCAGGGTCGCCGGTTTGTACGTACGCAGCGAGACCATAGGGCGTGTCGTTGGCGATGGCGATGGCCTCCTCCTCGGTATCAAATGGGATCACAGCCAATACTGGGCCGAAAACCTCTTCTCGGGCAATGCGCATGCTGTTGTTTACATCGGTAAATAGGGTGGGTTGCACATACCAACCTTTCTCCAGGCCATCGGGTCGTCCCAACCCTCCGGCGGCCAGGTTCGCCCCTTCTTCAATGCCCGCTGCGATGAGGGTTTGGACCCGGTCGTATTGAATCCTGTCAAAGAGCGGACCGATATGTTCACCCTCCTCATGGGGTGCCCCCACGGCGGTCTCGAGGGTGGCGCGACGCGCGATTTCTACAACCGCGTCATAGCAACTGCGTTCGACCAGCAGACGGGTCGGTGCGTCACAGGACTGACCTGTGTTCATCATGCACTCCGCTACTGACGTTCGAACGCGCGCCTCGAGGTCGCAGTCGGCAAAGACGAGATTGGGTGATTTACCCCCCAGTTCGAGGGTGACGCGTTTGACCGTTTCTGCAGCGTCATGGGTCACAGCTGACCCCGCTCTTGTTGAACCCGTGAACGACATCATCTGAATATCCGGGTGTCGTGAAAGAGCACTTCCCACCACCGGCCCTTCACCATTGACCAGATTGAAAACGCCGGATGGGCAACCCGCTTCGTGCAGTATCTCCGTGTAGATTATCGCCGAGAGTGGTGTGTGCTCACTGGGTTTGAGGACGCAGGTACAGCCTGCAGCGAGTGCCGGAAGAACCTTGAGCGCAATTTGGTTGATGGGCCAGTTCCAGGGTGTGATGAGGCCGCAGACACCTATGGGCTCCCTGACCAGGACGTCGCCGTTACCCAAATCGATTTCTTCTTCGAGGTTTTTCAGCGCGTCGACAAAACCCTGCAGATGTCCGATGGCTGCATCGGCCTGTGCCTCCCGCGAGAAGGAAATGGGCGCTCCCATCTCCAGACTCATCGCCTGCGCGAGATCTTCAAAGCGCTTTTGAGTGATCTCTTTTATTCGCTCCAGAAGGTCAAGGCGTTCCTGCTTGGTAGACATGGAGAAGCCCGGGAACGCCGCAGCGGCAGCAGCTACAGCGCGATCAACTTCTGTGGGGTTGCCCAGCGCCACCGTTCCAATGACCTCTTCATTTGCTGGGTTGATAACGGGCATTGTGTCGTTAGAGTCGGGATCGACCCAGGTTCCATCGATGTAGAATTTACGCAGGTTACTCATCGGTTATTCTCTTTTTTGCTTGGGTGAATTCGTTGTTGTTTCTGGCATTCCGAATCGCGATCCTCCGATCCGGGTTTTGTCAGCATCACAGGCGGTGCATTATCCGTGTCGCGCTACCAGCCTACTCAATGGCCGGTTCCTGCTCTCCATCGCAAGAGGGCGCTCAACTTCATGAGCAGACAGCTTGCTCAGTTCGTGTTTTGCGGTCGGTCGCCCAGGCCCAGTTTCCGGATGGGCGTCTTGCCCAAGGCGGATATGGTTGCTTTCTCCTCCGTAAAAAAATCAGCGGCCTGCCGGGGCCCGTCACGACCGATGCCCGATGCTTTGAAGCCGCCAAAAGGCGCGCGAAGGTCCCGCGCTAGCGGGGTATTTATCCAGAGCGTACCCGCATCTACCCGCTGCTGAAAGGCCTGGGCCCTGCCCAGGCTTTCCGTCCAGCAATACCCGACCAATCCATAGCGGCTGTCATTGGCAATTGACCAGGCTTGTTCATCGGTTTCGAAGGCCTGAATAGTGACTACGGGTCCAAACACCTCTTCCTGGCAGATAGCCAGGCTGTTGTCGCTGACCTGAAATACGGTGGGGGCGACGAAATAGCCATCGCCCAAACCCGATACGTCTTGGTCGCCACAGAGTTTCTGGGCCCCAGAGGCCTCGGCTGACTTGATGGCGGCCAGAACACGCTGCTGATGGGCGGCAAATGCCATGGGGCCGACCTCGGTTTGGGGGTCCAGGGGGTTGCCGACCTGCAGCTGGCGCGCCCGCTCGACGAAAGCGGGGATAAATCGAGAGGCTATATCCTGGTGAACCAGGACGCGGGAGCCTGCGATGCAGATTTGCCCACTGTTGGAAAATATATTGACCAGGGAGCCATCCAGCGCCCGATCAAAATCCGCATCGTCGAACACGATATTGGCGGACTTGCCCCCCAGCTCAAAATGAACCGGCGTCAGGTTATTGGCAGCGGCGGCCATGACCTGCTGTGCGGTATGGCCTCCGCCGGTAAAGGCGATGCGTGCAACGTGATCAGACCCCGCAAGCGATGCGCCCGTGACGGCGCCCCGACCGTTAACGATGTTGATGACGCCGGGCGGTACGCCTGCCGACTCCAGGATCGCCACAAGCCGCAGGATTGATAGGGGCGTGAATTCGGAC
>JAKMEU010000014.1 GCA_022425845.1 Luminiphilus sp.
GCTGTACGTCCGCGTCTGAAGGCGTCAATTTGAGCTGAGCCTGTAATGCAGTGCGTTGCGCCTTCAGCAATTGAAGTGCACCCAGTCGCTCGCTGGCATAGCTCAACAGGCTTCGGTTAGCCAAGTCCTCCAGTACACCACTCGGGAAATTCAGCACACCCCGAACACGCACAACATCAATCATTCGCTCGAGATAGCGCAATCGCTGCTCGTTGAGACCATCAATTTCGGCTGACAGAAAAGCCCTGTCTGCCCCACTCAAGGTGTCCAACAACTCATATTTCTGGGCGATCCGGCGCTCCAGCTTTTTGAATCTGGTGCCAAATCCCTCATCAAGCTGGTCATTCCTCAACGCCAGTCTCGCCGCTAATTCGCCACGCTCAGGCGAGCTTTCGGCGAGTTGCAGAATGCCATTGGCAACAACGACAAATCGCTTGAGCACATCCAACGATTCCTCGTCGAGGTTGTAAAGCAAGGCGTCTAAACGAGTCCCTCCGACATCGATCAACTCCCCTTCGGTCTGCCTGATTCGATAGAACCGCAATTCGAAGGCATCGAATTGCTCCCCCACGGTAGGCTCCTGCTCTGGGCTGGCCTCTGTCGGCTCCTGCCCGATGGCATTAACTGGGAGCAACAGCTGGAATACCAATAGCCAGCAGGCCAAAGCGCCTCGCCCCAAAGCCTGATGGTATTTCATGACGACAGCTCCCCTTTGCGTCGCCGGCTCACGCATCCCGCCAGCTCATTGAGCATAGCCTCAGTCGAGGCCCAATCGATACAAGGGTCAGTGATGCTCTGTCCGTAGGTCAACGGTCGTCCGGGCTCGACATTCTGGCGTCCAGCTTCCAAAAAACTCTCGATCATGACGCCGACGATGGCGTCATTACCTCGCGCGATCTGTTGGCCAATGTTGGAAAGCACCTCAAGCTGGCGCTCGGGTTGTTTCCGGCTGTTTGCGTGGCTGGCATCAATCATCAGCCGATCCGGCAACCCGGCACTCCGCAGGAGCACGCGAGCGTCATCTACGGCAAACATATCGTAATTGGGCTGCTTGCCACCCCGTAAAATGATGTGACAGTCCGTATTGCCCTGGGTCTCGAAAATAGCCGAGTGCCCTTCCTTTGTGACTGACAAAAAATGGTGGGGCTCACGGGCCGCGCCAATGGCATCCACGGCCACCTGCACATCACCATCGGTGGCGTTCTTGAACCCTACGGGACAGGATAGGCCGGACGCCAATTCACGATGGGTTTGGCTCTCTGTTGTGCGCGCCCCAATAGCACCCCAACTGACCAGGTCGGCCAGATACTGGGGAGAGATGAGGTCAAGATACTCGGTACCCGTGGGCAGCCCCAATCGGTTCAGGTCCAGCAACAGCTGCCGCGCCAATTTCAGACCTTTGTTGATCTGAAAGGAGTCATCGAGATCCGGGTCATTGATCAAGCCTTTCCAGCCCACCGTGGTCCGAGGCTTTTCAAAGTAAACCCGCATTACAATCAGCAGCTCATCCGCCAGATTACTGGCGAGATTTTTAAGTCGCGTGCCGTACTCCACAGCGGCACCGACATCGTGAATACTGCAGGGACCCACGACCACCACCAGCCGGTCGTCCTCTCCCGCCAAAACACGGTGGATATCATGTCGGGCCGCAGTAACGTGATGCGCCACGGTGTCATCAAGGGGAATATCTGAAAGCAGGCTACTCGGGGCAGCCAGTTCCTTCAGGGACTGAATACGGGTGTCGTCGGTAATGGAAGACATGCTGGTTTTCAACTCGTTTCAACGTGTGGGCTAGCTGGGTGATTGCTATCTCTGAGTATATCGTCAACCAGCGTGCCAATGGCATTGGCCTCTACGCAATGTGCGGCGTACCACGTATGCAGACAGCGAACGCGGTCAGGTTCTTTGATACCCCCAATGCCACGCTGGGTGAAGGCCGAGATCATACCAGAGACTTCCAGAAACTTACGTTCCTCTGTCGTGATAGCAAGATCGCGCAGGGCGCGGTGCTTTCGGTGGTCCTCCAACATCTCATCGCGGAGTACCTGGGAAGCATTCACCCTGGCCTGCAGCTGGGCAATCACACCCTGCGCCTCAAGACGGTCTATCGCAAGGTTCAGAATAGGATCAATAAGCCAAAACAGCGTTGGAAACGGCTTCCCTTCCACCACGGCAGCAACCTGAATAACAGACGGCCTCCCCGCTTGATCTGAGGCAACGATATCGCGCAACCCCCTCGGGTCGCGCCCAAGCACCTCGCAGATGTAGGGGCGCCATGCGTCTAAGGTGACAACGTCAGCCATCGGTTAGCAATCTGTCTTGGTGCGTGGCCCGGTATGGTAGCACCGGCCCGCACAAAAGTTTGACGCCGATGGGGCGCAGGCGTACCCTGCGCTCGCTAGGTGCCTGCGGGTCGAATCGATCTGCGCAGGTTAAAAGGGAAGCTGGTGCGTGACCCTCGGTCGCCAGTCCAGCGCTGCCCCCGCAACGGTAGGGAAAATTTCCGAGCCCGATACCTGCCTCGCATTACGTAAACCACAGAGCGGTGGGCTCTGCAGGGTGCGAATCCCCTTGTGGGAGCCTCACTCCTGTGCTGTCTAGACAGCGCCTCCGCCTTCTTCTGGAGAGCGCTATGCCGCACCGTTGTACCGCAAGACACATTCCCATTGCGATAGCCGCGATATTCGCACCTTTTGTTTGGGCCGACGGGGACGACAGTGCCACCGCCAAACTCGAAGAAACGGTTATCGTTGCTTCAAGAGTACCCACACCCCTCGACCGTCTGGGTGTCTCTGTCTCCGTCACCGATCGACAAACCCTGGAACTGCTTGGCTACAACGATGTAGCCGATTTCCTCGACCTGCAACCCGGCGTCTCGGTCACCCGTGACGGTGGCCCTGGAAAGGCTGCAGCCGTTCGAATTCGAGGCGAAGAGGGATTCCGGACCCGGATTGTACTGGACGGTATCGATATAGCTGACCCATCGTCGCCCCAGGTCAGTCCTCGAATCGAGCACCTGCTAACGGATGGGCTACAACGTATCGAGGTCCTGCGAGGCCCCCAGGGGCTTGCCTTTGGTGCGGATGCAGGAGGCGTAATCGCCATGACGACTCGCCAACCTTCACAGGGGATTCGAGCCAGTTTCGCTGCGGAGGGTGGCGAAAACGGTTTTTCCCGACTGGGTGCCTTTATTGCCGGAGGGACGCGCGTGCTCAAGGGCTCGCTTTCCGTGACCGATTTGAGCACCGACGGTTTCAATGCGCGGGCATCCGACAGTCAGGATCCTGATCGTGATGGCTACGACAACACCACCGCACACGGCACCGCGATCCTGTCTGTGGGCGACGACTGGTCGGTCAGTGGCAGTTTTCATGAGATTGATGGCAGCAACCAGTATGACGGATGCTTCGATACTGAGACATTCGCCGTTATCAACGCCTGCACCGATGATTATGTTCAGTCTGCCTGGCGCGTTGCAGCGCGCTATCAGAACGGGCTTGTTGATTCCACACTGAGTTATGAGCAGTCCGATACCGAGCGGGCGTTTTTTAGCGCCGGGCTATCTGCTTTTTCAAGCGAGGGTGGCCATGAAGAGATCTCCTGGATCGGCACGCTGACGCCAGCGGATGGCCACCGCATTACCCTGGGCACAGACGCTTCCGAAATGTCGCTGCTTGACGGCCAGGAGGAGCTGAGCCGCGACAACCTGGGCTTCTGGGGGGAATACGGTGTCGATGTTCTTGCGGGCGCCCTCACAGTCGGTGCGCGCTTTGACGATAACGATGATTTTGGGCAGCACACCTCGTGGCGCATCAGTCTGCAACAGCAGCTGATTGATGCCGAGGCACCGCTGGTGCTCAAGGGCTCGATTGGCACGGGCTTCAGAGCCCCAAGCCCATTCGAAATAAGCTACAACAAGAGCCCCTATAGCTTTCCCGATGCCGATGCGCTCCGCGAAGAGAAAAGCGAGGGGTGGGAACTCGGTGTATTGTGGGGGCTGTCAGGGCGACAATTGGAGCTGACCTGGTTTGATCAGGAAGTCGAAAATGAAATTTATTACTACTTCGATCCGACCACGTTCTACTCTGGCTACCTGCAGGATACGGGCAGCAGTAATTCCCAGGGCCTGGAATTTGCAGGCGAACTCCGTGTGACGGACCAGTGGCGGCTCAGTGCGAACGCGACCTGGAACGAAACAGAGTCCGCCACGAATCAGCAGCGGCCCTACAGGCCCGAGTGGACGGGCGCCGCTACCGTCGAATGGCAGGGCACGTGGCTGAGCGCGGCAATAACCGGCCGCTTCGCCAAAGATTCGGTTGATACGTTGGGTGCCGCGATGCCGGATACTGAGCGCCTCGACGGGAGTTTGATCGCGGCGGTATCCGACAAGCTGCGCTTAACCGCCAGGATGGAAAACATAACGGACAACCGGGACGCCCAGGTCCGTGATTACAACGTGATGCCCAGGACCGTTTACCTTGGCCTCCGCTATGACCTCTAGGAACAGTCACCTTGGAAAATAAAGGTAAAAACGCAAAGCACAAACGGGCCATGGCCAAGCAAAAGGCTGCGGTTGACGCTGGCGTGGCGGCGGCGTCGGTAGAACGCGGGGTCGCCGTGCTTTTGACCGGAGACGGCAAGGGAAAGACATCCTCGGCCTTTGGCATGGTGATGCGTGCTCTTGGGTACGGCCAGAAAGTAGGCGTCGTGCAATTTATTAAAGGCGTCCAGCTATCAGGTGAGGAGCACTATTTGCGCAATCACTGTCCGGACGTCGAATTCCATCAAATGGGGACCGGGTTTACCTGGGACACACAGGATCGTGCATCTGATATAGCGGCCGCTGAGCGGACATGGGAGCGCGCGACCAAAATGCTGCAGAACCCAGAGCTTGATCTGGTCGTCCTCGACGAGCTCACCTATATGCTGGCCTTCAAATACCTGCCTGAGGCAACTGTCATAGCGGCCATAGAAAATCGACCGCAGCATCAAAGTGTTGTGGTGACCGGCCGCGGAGGCGGTAGCGAGCTGCGCGGCGTAATGGACACCGTGTCAGAAGTCAAAGACATCGAGCATGCGTATCGAGCCGGCATCAAGGCTCGTAAGGGCGTTGACTTCTGAGTGACTGAGCAAACCCTGAGCAGCGACACACTCCACTTCGGCTGGTTTCTCGCCTACAAGTTCCTGAACTCACTGTTCCTTGGGCTGTCAATCGGTGCGGTCTTCACCCTTTACGAGCCCCTCTCTCCGGCCACATTTTCGGCTGGCGGCATTGGCCTCGCATTGGCGACCCTGGTGATCGCCACCCAGTATCAACGAATATTTAACCCATTTTGGTTTTTCAGGTTGTCACTGGGTGTTGAGGTGATCATTCTGCTGGGCGTTCTGGGCGTGCTGATTTACCCCATAGAACGGTCACTGGCCCTCTTCGTGTACCTCGGCTACCAGGTTACTTTCGCTTTGGGGAGTTATCTCGTGCGTTGTGAGACCTTACTGGTTGTGGAACAACGCCGCCTGACACAACTCGATGTGGCCAAGCAGATCGCCTACCTGCTGGGAATGGGTAGTTCGTGGTTAGGCTACCTGTTGATGGAAACTGAACTTGGCCTTACCACCAAAGCCAGCCAGGTTGTGATCATCCATTGGCCACTTTTGGTGGTACAAGGGGGCGTCATTGCCTGCCTTTACATAGCATTTGCGCGGCCCGCACCGGCGCCGGGCTGACACGCCGGTCCCAAGGGATTGCAAGCGCGGCCGTGTCCGTCTACCGTATTCCATCGTTATCCCTACAAGCCCAGTACTATGCCAACACCAAAGATCACAAGTCCTCTGCTCTTGCTACTTATTCTCCTCTCGGGGGGCAGTGCCACCGCCCAGACCGGGGAACAGCGCGTGTCGGAACTCCTCGACGTGGTAGCCGCAGCGCGGGGATTGGCTGATGCGCCCAGTAAAGGCGGCGATGCCCCTCCGCCTCCACCCCCGGCTGATGACGATGGTGACGGCGTTGCCAATGACAGTGATCTCTGTCCCGATACCCCGGCAGGTGAAGCCGTGGACGGTGATGGCTGCTCCGAGTCACAGCGCGACCCCGAAGCCGCTGTACGGCAGGTCTACGAGGAAGACGTAAACAGGCTGATAGTCAGTGCCGAGGGCGGATGCACCAGTTCAGGTTGCCATGGCCGGGCTGGCGCTCCGGGTGGCTTGAGGCTCTACGGCGCGGGCGAGACCAATAGCCTGACCCTCAACTACGAATCGTTTGTCAGATACATAGCCAACAGCTCCGCCGACCGCTTGACCACGAAGGTATCCGGCGGATTGGGTCATGGTGGGGGCACCCGCTACCCAGCAGGCAGCCCGGAACTGACCGTCATTTCTGACTGGGCGGTTTCCGTGGAAGCCCTATCCCAATAAATCGGGCTGCTCAGCCAAGATCACGTCAAACAGAGGCTGGGCGCTGAACCAGCCCGCGAGGGTATTGCCTACCTGCTTGCTAGTATGGCGTGCCATCTCGTCCGGTATCGCACGGGGTGACCCCGCCGCCTCGGCCAGTAACTGCGCCTGGCAGCTGCGTTCCATGGTGACATACCACCAACAGGCCTCCTCGACCGAGCCGCCCACGGTAAGGTGACCATGGTTTTGCATAATGATGGCCTTTTTGTCACCCAAGGCCGCGGCGAGTCGCTCGCCCTCAGCCATATCCACAACCACACCGGTGTAATCGTCGAGCAGCGCATGGTCATCGTAAAAGGCACAGGCATCCTGTGTAAGCGGATCCAGCAACCGCCCCAGTGACGACCAGGCCTTGCCATAGACCGAGTGCGCATGAGCCGCAGCAACAACCTCTGGGCGCGCGCGGTGAATATGCCCATGAATGGTAAAAGCCGCTCCGTTGAGAATGCCCTGTCCCTCGACGACCTGACCATCGTGATCAACGCGAATCAGGTCAGAAACGCAGATTTGTTTAAAGGAGCGCCCCATGGGATTAACCCAGAAGGTCTCGGGATCGAGGGAGTCCCGCACCGTAATATGACCGGCGACGCCCTCGTCAAACCCAAATTTGCCGAATATACGCAGTGCGGCCGCGAGACGCTCCTTGCGAAACTGCCTCTCATCCTCGGGGGAGCGCTGGACACCATCAGGGCCGGCCAACACCTCGTCCGACGCGTTCATAACCAGCTGATTGACATGTTGATTCATGAATTAACCTCACTATCTGGAACGTCCCACTGGCGGGCAAAGTCTGCCGCCGCCGCCGGCAGTGCAGCTTCCGGTGGCATCTCGCAACCCTGTTCCTGCAAGGATCTTGAAAACGCCTTTAATACTGCACCGGGACGGGCGGACACTTCCTCGGGCCTGAGGGGGTCTCCACACTCCCGGCAACTTAGAACCGGTGCTGTAATTTTGCCACACCGGGCATGCCAATACTCGGTAGGTGGCCCCTGCCCGTTATCCAACCATCTGTCACCCCAATCCCCCAGCGTCATGAGCACCGGATACAGACCCAATCCCATCCGAGTTAGCCGGTACTCGTGGCGCAGTGGCCGATCGCAATAGGGCACACGGGTCATTACACCCGCGTCGACGAGCCCGCCCAATCGCTCAGCAAG
Organism: Luminiphilus sp.; assembly: GCA_022425845.1. Classification (GTDB taxonomy): domain Bacteria; phylum Pseudomonadota; class Gammaproteobacteria; order Pseudomonadales; family Halieaceae; genus Luminiphilus. Next base: position 7,608 of record JAKMEU010000014.1, read on the forward strand.
CCGATGACGCGTGACACCCAGATTTTTGTAGAAATCATCGAAGCGCCGGGTGCCTTTAAAGGCATCACGGATAATCAGAAGGGTCCAACGCTCACCGACAATAGCGAGGGCGCGGGCAACCGAACAAACCTGCGTATCAATATTTTCCCATTTCATGGCGCTAGGATGCGTCCTTCGGACCCCGCAAGACAAGTGGTAGAGAGCAAGGAATGATATTTCCGTCGCGTAGCTGGCCAATCAGAGGCTAAAAGTCCCTTCGAGCTATGGCTGCGAGGCCGCTGAACCGTTTGACGAATCGGGGCCCTATCGGCGCTCGCCCAAGCACCCCGGGGAGTGTTATTTCCCACGATTACCAGACTTGACAATTGTGACGTGGGCCGCAATATGTAGGTTGAAGCGGGGGCGCAGTTGTCGCGCACCCCGACGCAGCCACACCATTCCGGCCCCACTACAAAGCCCGGACAAATCGGAGGTTAATCCATGGGATTCAAAACCCAGAGACTCTCGCTGGCCACCCTGGCCGCACTCGCCCTTGTCATGGGCCAAAACAGCTTTGCGCAGGACGATGCCACTGATGCCATTGAGGAATCCGCAGTCGAAGCAACGGCTGGGGATAGCAGTGCATCCGAGCCGCCCCCCGGGCCCGTAGACGAGGTCGTTGTAACCGGCTCGCGTCTGCGTCGCGACACATTTTCCAGTGTCGCTCCGCTACAAATCATCACGACAGAATTCGCAAAAGAAGCGGGCCTGATCGATGCCGCCGATATCCTGCAGGGCTCGACTGCGGCCACCGGGCAACAGATTGACCTGACGTTTCAGGGTTTCGTGCTCGACAACGGCCCCGCCGCGTCCACCGTTGATCTGCGAGGCTTGGGTGCCAACCGTAACCTGGTCCTCATCAACGGCCGTCGCGTTTCACCCTCTGGGGTAGAAGGTGCGCCTGCAGCCCCTAACCTCAACCTGTTACCGAGATCTCTGGTTGAGCGCTACGATATTCTTCTTGATGGTGCCTCGTCGGTCTACGGATCAGATGCTATTGCGGGCGTAGTCAACGCGATTTTGCGCAAGGATTTTGACGGCCTGGAGATTGAAGTCTTCGGCAACCAGCCGGTCCAAAGCGGAGGGGACAGTACCACCGTGACCGCCAGCTGGGGCTTCAACAGTGATCGCGGCGTCTTCGGTGTCGGCGCGGAATACGTCAAGAGCAACAAGGCTTCCCTCGGTGACCGCGACTGGACAGGCGACTGTACAAGCAACGTGGAGATCGACGAGAACGGTAGCATCCGAACACAGGATCAGTACTGGGAGTCTATCGGTTATCCCAGCTACGGTAACTGTGCCTTTGAATCGGTGGCGGCACGTACGTTTATTCCTGCCATCGCCGCGGGCAGCATTTACTACACGCCGGGCTACTCAAACGGCGGATGGGGTAACTTCTCGGAATCCGGTGACCCCTACACAGGGCAGGGTGCTGATGGCAACGGCGACGGCGTCGGCGACATCAATCTGTACGACTACGATTTTAACGGCAAGCCTGCCGCACTCGATGCCGACCTGTTCCCCGCCTCCACGCGCTATAACATCATGGCCTACGGGGAGTACACGCTGGAGGGTGAGGCCAACCTAACCCCGTATTTCGAAGCCAACTACTCCTATCTGGAAATCGACTCCAAATCCCGGGAAGGACAGCTGTTCCCAGCGGTTCCGGCACTCAACCCGTATAACCTGTGTAACCCCAACCAGCCCGACGGGGTTGACTGTGGTCTCGCCATGGGTGCGTATCTCGACAACCCGTCGATTGCAGCAGGTATCGCCAATACCTTTGGTTTGACGCCTGCCGAGTTCCGAGACTTTGGGATTGTAAATTTGTATCCCGGGGCTCTCGGTCCGGTATCAACCACCCCTATTGTCTCAGTTCGGGGTGACCGCAACATTACGGAAGTCGAGCAGTCACAAATGCGTTTTGTCGCGGGCATTGGCGGGGATATCCCGTTCATGAACTTCGGCCCCGTTGAAGACTGGAGCTTCGATGCCTACATCAGCTATTCGCTGTCTGACGGCAAGTCCACACGCTATGGCGTTCGGGAAGATCGACTGGAGTATGCCCTGGGCTATTACTCCACCACATCGACACCTTGCGAAAACGACGTCGGTGCGCCACTCCGCTCCGATGCAACCGCGGGCTGCGTACCGGTTAACATGTACGCGCCATCACTCTATCCCGTCGGTCAGGTGGTGGGGGATTTCGGATCAGCGGCAGAGCGTAACTACCTCTTTGATACCCGTAATTTCGATACAGAGTACGAGCAAATCGTCGCTTCAGCTTATGTAACCGGTGATATTTTCGAACTGCCCGCAGGAGAGGTCGCACTGGGTCTGGGTGCTGAAATCCGCTTCGATGACATCAGTTCCAACCCAGATGCGGTTGCTGCTGAGGGCCTGTTTTGGGGCTTCTTCAGCGACAAGGGTGCCCAGGGAGACCGACAGGTCAACGAGATCTTTGCTGAGATTGAAATTCCCGTGCTGGCAAACGTTCCCCTCGCCACCGAGCTCAACGTGAACCTGTCGGGTCGAATTACGGATGACGAGTACTACGGCACCAATACCACCGAGTCTGTAAAAATTGGTTGGCGCCCCGCTGAGCCCCTGCTCATTCGCGGTACCTGGGGTACTGCCTTCCGGGCCCCCAACCTGCGTGAACTGTTTCTCGCAGGCTCCACGGGCTTCCTCAACGTCTCTGACCCCTGCTACATCCCGGACGGCGCCCTCAGTGAGCTCACTGGCGAGTACCTCCCCGAGAATGACAACCGTGACCCTCAGGTGTTGGCCAACTGTCTGGCGACGGGGGTAGATCCTACGCTGGCTAACAACGGCGGTTTCAATACCTTCAGTGTCGAGGTTCAGGCGGGTGGATCTTTGGAGCTCGACCCTGAGGAGTCCGAATCATGGACCGTGGGCTTCGCTTACGAACAGGACTTCAGCAATGATTTCGATCTTTCCGTGGGTATGACGTACTACGAGATCGATATCACCAACACCGTCATCGAACCCTCAACGGGCTTCATTGTAGGGGATTGCTATTTCGATGAGGCGGGCACTGCGTCCAGCGTATTTTGTGATCGAATCACCCGTGATTTCACTGACCCTACCGACCCCCGCATCGTCTTCATGGACCTCGGTTTCATCAACCGTGACCAGGAAGTAGCTCGAGGTGTTGACTACAATATCTTTTTCCGCGACACCATTAATGTTGGCGTCCCGGTCGAACTCAGTGCAAACCTGACGGCGAGCAAGCTCATCGAGCGTTCTACCGAGTTTGTTAACCCCGATGGCACCGTCGACCGTGAAACTTACCAGGGCGAATGGGGTTTCCCCGAGTGGCAGGCACAATTTGCCCTGCGTCTGACCTGGGACCGCTGGACGGCTACCTGGGAGACCCGGTTCCTTGACAGCGTTGATGAGGACGTCGAAAACATCGACCCTCTGGACTCCGTGACCGGCTTGTCTGATACCTGCTTCGGCCCACCCAACGATGTCCTTTGCCGTGACTATGCCAAGGCGGATGACTACTTCCTGCACAGCACCTCGCTCTTTTACAATGCAGATTCCTGGACCGTCGGAGCGGGTATCCGCAACGTGTTTAATCAGGAACCCCCGGTTGTAGATGCCAGCGAAGTTCTGGGTTACTCCAACACACCCATCGGCTATGGTTACGATCTGCAGGGCCGCACCTTCTTCTTCGATATCGTTTATCGAATGGGAAGCAGCTAAAGCCCGCTATAATCTCCGGGCGCACAACAGTGCGCCCACTTAATTCAGTCTCACAGCAGGACACCGCCATGATCCGTGTTCTATCGGTATTCTTAACCCTGATTTTTATTTTGCCGCTGGAAGCGCTGGCGGAGCCCTACCCTCTCGATCAGTGGGCACGGCGCGCGGCCATACGAAACATCGAAATCTCGCCCGACGGACGCTACCTGGGCCTGTTGAAAGTCGCCGCCAAGGGTGAAAACCCCATCATCGAGGTTTACACGACGGATGATCTGTCCGCCGAACCGTTTCGGGTCAACGCCAAGCCCATGGAAATCACGTCCTTCAACTGGGTGTCTGATGACAACTTCGTCTTTAGAGCACGCCAGAAGGTTCGAGACCAGGTCGAAGGGTTCAATCGCGGGGTCTACGAGTACCGAATCGCACTGGTCGACGTAGGCGAAAAGGATATTGAGGTTATTGAAGAGCGCGACCCCAGCATTGTCAGCGTGCTACCGGAAAAACCCGGAAAAATTCTAATCTCATTCTCAGAGGGCGGAGACCGGGATGTCGGACAGCGGCTTGAGGCCGCCTTTCGCCCCAGGGCCTACTGGGAGTACGACCTCAAGCGTGAAACCAAGAAGCTGTTGATTCGGGGCAAGATTTCACTGGGTAATATCGATTTTGACGGCGCTGGAAATCCCTATCTGGCTCGGGGCTTCGACATTCAAAGTGGTGAATTCATCTGGTACTACCGCAAAGCCGGGGACGACAAGTGGCTGGAGTTTCAGCGGCAGCATGAAGATTCCTTTGACAACTTTCAGGTGTGGGGAAGAGATCCCAGCGTACCGGGAAACTTTATTGTTGAAGCCAACAACGGTAGCAACACGACCGGCCTGTGGTCTTTTAACCCGGAAACCCGGAAATACGCTGAACTGCTATACCAACGTAAGGACAATGATATTTGCAGCGTGCAGTTCCACAGCAACGACTGGACTCACTACCGGGAAATTACCGGCGTCATTCACTGCGGGGCCGAACTCCAGGTTGAATTCTTTGATGCCGCCGAGGGTGCACTTTTTGACCAGTTGAAATCGGTCATCCCCAATGCCTATGTCAGTGGGGTCACCAGCCGCACCAAGGATGGCGCCTCAATGACCATTCGCAACCGGGGACCCAGAGATCCGGGTACCCATTACCTACTGCACAAGGGCAAGCTGCAGATCATTGGTGGGGAGCGCCCCTACTTTGAAGCCGAACGGCTCGCCGATGTGCGATTCATCACCTACCCGGCGCGGGATAAAACGCCCATCCCGGGCTACCTCACGATCCCCAACGGGACACCCCCCTTCCCTCTCGTGGTCCTCCCTCATGGCGGTCCCTTCGTGCGGGAGACGATCATCTTTGATGAATGGGCGCAGCTGCTCGCCAATCACGGCTATCTGGTACTGCAACCTCAGTACCGGGGTTCCCGTGGCTATGGGCAGGACTTTTATCAATCTGCCTTCGTCAACGGTGGCCAGGGCGGCTACAAGATGCAGGACGACAAAGACGACGGCGTGATTTACCTGGTAGAAGAAGGACTGGCGACCGCCGACAACGTAGCCATGTTCGGCTGGTCCTATGGCGGCTATGCGGCCCTCGTGGCAGCGTCCCGCAGCCCCAACGCCTATCAATGCGTTATCGCGGGCGCCGCCGTGTCCGACAACGAGATGCAGGTCAACTACTACCGTTACCGTCTGCGTGGTGCCGGTAAGATTGAGCAGTTGAGCATGTGGGATGACAGTATTTCGCCGCTTAATGAGGTCGATAAAGTCAATGTACCCATCCTGCTTATCCACGGTGATGTGGACCAGCGTGTCCCGGTTGAACATGCTGAAAAGTACCTCAGCAAATTGGAGGCTGCAGGAAAACCACACACCTACGTGGAGTTGGAGGGCGCTGATCACTTTTCCAACACGCTATTTTATGACCACAAACTCCTGCTCTATCAATCGATGCTGAATTACCTCACAAACGAGTGCGGTCTGGAGGGTGGCAGTGCGCCTGTCGTGTCTACGACCGTCGCGGCAGCCCAGTCGTAAAAAAACCCCGGGGGCTTAAGCTCCCAGGGTTTCTGATCCAACTCGCTGATCTCCTCAGCCAAACTGGTTCATCGTATTGTCCTCTCCAGCGGCCTTGAGTGCGGCGTCACCTGAGAAGTACTCTTTGTGGTCGTCGCCCATGTCCGACCCGGCCATGTTTTGGTGTTTAACGCAGGCAATACCCTGCCGGATCTCCTGACGCTGAACACCGGCCACGTAACCCAGCATACCGGCTTCGCCAAAGTACTCTTTGGCCAGGTTGTCTGTCGACAATGCAGCGGTGTGGTAGGTTGGCAGGGTAATAAGATGGTGGAAGATACCTGCTTCGCGTGATCCATCGGCCTGGAAAGACTGTATCCGCGCGTCCGCCTCGGCAGCCAACTCGGTACCGTCGTAGTCAACACTCATCAACCCCGCACGGTCGTACGACGAGACATCCTTGCCCGCCTCTTGCCAGGCATCAAAAACCTGCTGCCTGAAGCTGAGAGTCCAGTTGAAGCTGGGGCTGTTGTTGTAAACCAACTTGGCATTGGGGACGACATCGCGAATACGGTTGACCATGCTGGCGATTTGCCCGACGTGGGGCTTCTCAGTCTCGATCCAGATCAGGTCAGCGCCATTTTGGAGGGAGGTAATACTGTCCAGCACAACGCGATCTTCCCCGGACCCCGCCTTAAACTGAAACAGGCCTGAAGGCAGGCGAGCGGGCTTGAGCAGTTTGCCGTTGGCTTTAACCACCACATCGCCATTGGCAATGTCTTCCGCCGAATCAATATAGTCACCGGCGAGAAAGCTATTGTACTTATCCCCCAGGTCACCGGGTTCATCGGTGACGGCAATCTGTTTCGTCAATCCAGCACCCAATGAATCTGTCCGCGCTACGATAACGCCGTTATCGACCCCCAACTCAAGGAAGGCATAACGCACAGCGCGAATTTTGGCCAGAAAGTCTGCGTGGGGCACGGTGACCTTGCCATCCTGGTGACCGCACTGCTTCTCATCGGAAACCTGATTCTCGATCTGGATCGCGCAGGCCCCCGCTTCGATCATGCGCTTTGCCAACAGGTAGGTGGCTTCTTCGTTACCGAAGCCGGCATCGATGTCCGCGATGATAGGCACCACATGGGTCTGGTAGTTATCAATTTGGTTCGCCAGGTTTTGAATCTCTACTTCGTTCCCTGCGGAACGGGCAGCGTCCAGTTGGCGGAACAGCCCAGCCAATTCACGGGCATCGGCCTGACGGAGAAAGGTATACAGCTCTTCAATCAAACCGGGGACTGATGTTTTCTCATGCATGGATTGATCGGGTAGCGGTCCAAATTCGGACCGCAGGGCGGCGATCATCCAGCCGGACAGGTACAGGTACTTTTTGTCCGTGCTGCCAAAATGCTTCTTGATGGCAATCAGCTTCTGCTGACCGATGAACCCATGCCAGCATCCCAGGGACTGGGTGTAGGATGAAGGATCAGCATCATATTCAGCCATGTCATTACGCATGATATCTGCGGTATAACGCGCAATCTCGATGCCCGTTTTGAACCGGTTCTGCAGACGCATGCGGGCCGCGTACTCCGGGCTGATGTCAGCCCATGCGCTACCCGATTTAGAGACCAATCCTTCGAATTCTCCAATCGTATCCTGATATAAACCCATATTGCCTCCCAGCAAAAAAGCGAAATTCAGCCCATTCAGAGCATCAGTAGGTGTAGGGGTGCGATGCTAAGTCGCCACAGAGTATTTTCAAAGAAAATACGGAGGATTATTACCATTCACAGCATGAATTTAAGGCCGTCCCTTGCGCTGCTTCTTTTTCTTCTCAGCTTTTTTGATATGGGACATCAGCCTCTGGCGTCGCTGCACCTGCCGCTGGGTCAGTTTATTGCGTTTTCCGGCAAAGGGGTTGTCGCCGGTTCGCAGCTGAATGCGTATGGGCGTCCCGTGCAGTTCCAGCACGCGCCGAAATGTCTTCTCCAAATAGCGGCCGTAGCTCGCGGGCAGTGAATCCGTCTGACTTCCGTGGATAACGACAATCGGGGGGTTCTGTCCACCCGCGTGGGCGTAACGCAGCTTGATCCGTCGCCCATTGGCCAATGGTGGTGGATGACTCGCAACCGCGTCCTCGAGTATTCGCGTCAGCCGGTTGGTGTTGAGTGGGGTTGTCGCAGCGCGATAAGCCTGCTGGATCGAAGCATAAAGATGCCCAACACCCGTACCGTGCAACGCTGAAATAAAATGTACGTCCGCGTAATCGACAAATTGGAGTCGCCGATTCAACTCTGAGCGAATCCAATCCCGCTCGTCTGACGCAATGCCATCCCATTTATTGACTGCAACCACCAGGCCCCGGCCTGCATCGATACATTGGCCCAGAAGGTGGAGATCCTGCTCCACCAGGCCTTCATGGGCGTCCATGAGCAGAATCACCACATGGGCCTCATTAATCGCCTTGAGCGTTTTCACGATCGAAAATTTCTCAACCGTTTCACGCACGTTTTTGCGTCTTCGGACGCCGGCCGTATCAATCAGGGTATAGGCCTGATCATGGCGTGTGTACTGGATGTAAATACTGTCGCGGGTTGTTCCGGGCTTGTCGTAGACGACGACACGCTCTTCGCCCAGCAGCCGGTTTACAAGCGTGGATTTGCCCACATTGGGCCGACCCACAACCGCGACTCTGACGCTGCCCTCATCTACGGGAGCCGGAGGCTCTACCGGGGGCAAACTGGCGAGCACGTCACTGATGAGTCGCTGTACGCCCCGATTGTGCGAAGCCGCAATGGTATGCAGATCGGGACAGCCCAGCCCGTAGAAGTCACTGGCGGCAATATCCTCACCCACCCCATCGATTTTGTTGACCACCAGATGAAACGGCTGGCTACGCTGACGGAGATAGGCCACCAGAGCGTCATCGCCGGGATGAAGCCCCTCCCGACCATCAACCAGCAGCAAAACAATGTCCGCCTCGTCGATGGCCACGCGTGACTGGCTCGCCATCGCCGCATCGATACCCTCCTCGTCACCGCTGATACCACCGGTATCGATG
>JAKMEU010000023.1 GCA_022425845.1 Luminiphilus sp.
GCATCAGGGACCGCGCGGTGCAGGTTCTTGACGGGGACCATGATGTGTTTGGCGATGGTCGTGTTCGGTTGATTGCCGCCTACGGCCATACGCCGGGCCATCAGGTGCTGTACGTCGATCTTGCCGATACAGGCCCCGTCATTCTCTCCGGCGATCTCTATCATTTTCGTGTGAGCCGCACCCGCGGCGTGGTGCCGCTTTTCAATTCCAATAGAGAACAGACTCTCGCGGCGATGGCGCGGGTGGAGAGGGAGGTTACCGAAACGGGCGCCTCATTCTGGATTCAGCACGACCTCGCTCTTTTCGAAACGCTGCGCAAGGCCCCGGGGTTTTATCAGTAGGGCATTGCCGGCTTGCGCAAGGCGTTGACCCAGGCTGGTTCAAGGGCCTCCGGCTCGCTGCGACGCTGGCCTCCAGGTGCCCGTGGTTACTGGCCCTGCGGGTTGGGCTTGCGCTTTTCACTAAAAGCGAGAAGCGCTTCCTGAAAATCGGCGCTGCTGGCTGTTAGCAACCACTGGTCATGATCCATGTGCATGACGGACTCCCCCAGTGCCTGTGCGTAACGGTTGATGCTGCGCTTAATCATCTGAACGGCAACGGGGGGCAAGTCAACGAATCTCCCGGCCAGCGTTCGCACCGTCAAGGCCAGGGCCTGTCGGTCGCAGGTCTCATCGAGAAAGCCCCAGCTTGCCAACGTCGACGCAGGAAACAGCGCCCCCGACATCAACATTTGCTTGGCTCGTGCGGGGCCCAGAAGATCCACAAAATAAGGCAGGGCATGCCACATAAGATTCATGGCCATTCGGACCTCCCCGAGCCCGGCCTGGCAATCGGCGGCGCCCACGCGAAAGTCACAGGCGGCGGCGATACAGGCACCGCCTCCGGTCGCGACGCCCTGCAGAGCACAAACCGTGGGTTGGTGGATATCTCGGATGCTGCGCATCATCTGCCCGCCCAACTCGGCCTCTTTCCGTGCGCGCAACATCGAGGGGGGCTTGAGCACAGCCGTCACTTCATTGAGATCGGCGCCTACCGAGAACGTGTCGCCGTCGGCCTCGATGATCACAGCTCGTAGGGCGTCGTTGTCAGATACCTGAGCCGTTGCCGCGATCAGTTGGCTGATGAGATCACGGTTCATGGCATTTCGCCGTTCCGGTCGACGCAGGGTGATGACCCCAAGAGCGTCCTCTTCGTGTACCGTCACCAACGCGTCACTGGTTTTTGCCGTCATGGATTTCCTTTGGGGATGAATTCGTCGTCAACCTGTCGCCGAGCTATTCTATCAGGGCACCCAAACTCGCCATGGGCGTCCTGTCCCAACCTGGAACGCTGTTCAGCGTAAGGGTGCGCGCTGTAACGGCCACCAGGTCCGCACGGCTCATTTCGAGTGTTGCTTTATCCGACGAGGCCCCGGGAGTGACCCTCAGTACATTGTTGTGTACTGAGAACGAAGTCTTCGTCCTCGACATTCAGGTTGAAGCTGAGCTCAATATTATCCGCATCTTCTGCCCTTAGCCGATATTTCAGGCGGTTAAGAAGCTCAAGGCTGCTGAGCGTGGCATACGCCCGGGTATTGAGGGGGGCGAGCTGCTGCTGGAAGTTGATGTCGCCATTTTCTTCAAGAATCAGGCCCAGTAAATAATTTCGTTCATTGGTACTGGTGGTGGTTTGTGCCACGCGCAGGAAAGCGTTCTGGCGCACAGCCTGTGCCGCGCTATCAGAGGCATCCACCTGCATTAGATAAGTGGCCAGACGGGCCGCCCAGCGTGGGTCCCCTTCAACCGATGTTTCGGCAAGCGCCAGCACCCTGTCGCGCCCTCCCAGCAAGGGCACGAGTCGCCTAGATTCTTCCAGTTGATTCAAGGAGAGGTAATCCATGGAATCGTCAATGAAGCCAACCAGCTTGACGAAACGTTGGCGCACCATCCATTCCCAGCGATGGTAGTAGGGCTGCAGTTCGGGGTTCGCCGCGATGGCGGGAGGCAGATGCAGTGTATCAAGCAGCTCTTCAACGGATCGGTTGCTTAATACGAAACGGTTGACCTGATCAATGAGGAACGCAATAGCATCCCGAGCCCCGGTCATGATGCCGTCGATTTCTTCACGGCCCCTCAGCGTTCTAGAGTGTCCTGGCACAATAAAATCGGGTTGCAGTGCCAGACTGGTTTCCACAGCGACCAGCATCTGGTCGGGGTTGCGCCCGATTTCGAAACGGGCGGTCTCCACTGCGGGGAATACACCGTGGGGAGGTGAGTCGCCGCTGAACAGCACTCGATCTTCAGGGAGCCATACCCAAAGGTGTTCGGTGACGTCGCCTTCCATTGGCATGATCTGCAGGGGTACGCCGGCGATCTCAACTTCGAGGGTCTCACTGACGTCAATATTGGGAGGATGGCTCAGGGGGTCATTGGGTTCCGGGATGGGGGAGGGACCTATGCCATTCCTACGGTTCCTTCGGGCCCCTGGGGCAGCAGCATGCCCATCTGCAGGTAGACCCGGCGCAGGATACTCTCACGGTCGGTTTTTAGCAGTCGGGTGACCCACTTTTGCCAGTGCGCCGGACCGTAAACGGGAATGTCGCCCGACTGTCCCGCCATGATCGGTCCCATACCCCCAAAGTGATCGAGGTGCAGGTGGGTGTAGATAATGGCGGCGACGGGCTTGTCGGTGTATTTGCGCAGTTCTGTTATGGCCATTGCCGTGGTCCCCGGGAACCAGCCACCGTCGATCACAATAATGCCGTCGTCACCCTCGATGAACCCATGGTTGGAGTAGCCAATGAATTCAGTAGCGAACACCCGGTCACCGAGTTTTCTCAGCAGGGGTTTTTGCTTTAACTGTAATTCCAAAAGTTCGGGGTTAACCTGTTGTTCATTCTCGGCCCATCCCATGGAGGTAAACCCGGCCACTGCTGTTGTCAGCACTAGCAGCATCGGCACAAAAATCTGAAGGCGAAGTTGAGACATGTAGATTTCCTGTTGTATCGCAATGGATCAGGTTATTGACTGCTTCCAGCATTGGCAGCCGCGAACCGGGGTGCTTCTGTCAGCGGTGCAATGTCACCTGCAAATCGCTGTAACCCCGTACAAAATTGGACTGCACCCGAGTGGGTGCCTGCAGCATTTCAACGTGGTCGAAACGTTTGAGAATCTCCTCCCACAGGATGCGCAGCTGCATCTCCCCAAGTCGGTTACCCATGCACCGATGGACGCCAAAGCCAAACGACAGGTGATAGCGCGGATTGTCACGATCAATGATGAACGCGTTTGGGTTTTCGATGGCACTGTCATCGTGGTTTCCCGATAAATACCACATCACAACCTTGTCCCCTTTCCTGATTGTTTTACCGCTCAACTCGACGTCTCGAGTGGCGATTCGACGCATATGCATCAGTGGGGTTTGCCAGCGAATGATCTCCGAGACCATGGAGCTCACGAGTTCGGGATTCGCCTTGAGCTTGTCGAATTGTTCTGGATTTTCATTGAGGGCCACGACCCCACCGGTGATGGAGTTGCGGGTCGTATCGTTACCCCCCACGATTAACAAAATCAGGTTGCCGAGATACTCCAGTGGATCATCAACCATTTTGGAGGTCTCGGGGTTGGTGGCCAGCAGACTGATAAGGTCCATTGTTCCCGGCGGATTGTTTTTGCGTTCATGCCAAAGCGCGGTGAAGGTCTCCAGACATTCGGTCAGGGCGCGGGTGCGCTCGTCGTTATCTGCATCACCGCCCGCTATTTCAGGTAGCGAGGTCGCCATATCGGACCAGTAGGGTAGTTTGTCCCGGTCTTCGAAGGGAAAGTCAAAAATCGTCGCAAGCATCTGTGTGGTCAGGTTGATCGATACGCGCTCTACCCAGTTGAAGGGGGTACCCACGGGGAGGTCATCGAGTATCGCGCTGACACGGGAACGTATCAGATTCTCGAGGTCAGCGAGGTTACGGGGTGCAACCACTCCCTGCACCGCCTTGCGTTGTATGTCATGCAGTGGGGGGTCCATGGCGATGAACTGGCGAACCGGCAGGTCGTCCCCATAGTCGCCAATGGTGATGGCGGGCTCCGAAGAGAAGTCATCGTGGCTCTTGTCCACGGTCACAATGTCGTCGAACCGGGTGACCGACCAGAAGCCACCGAACTGCTCATTCTCCGTCCAGTGCACCGGATCCTCCTTACGCAATCTTGCAAAGAAGGGCCGCCAGCTATCGGTTCGGTACAGCTCAGGATCACTGACGTCGATATCGGCAATGGCTTGTGAATAAGGATCTGCTACAGACAGGGTCATCGCGCCGCTCCCGGTTATTATTATGGGCGACTTGGATTACAGCACAGTGTCAGTCCACCAAGGGGTCATGGCAAGACAGGACCGGGTTATTTTCAGACAACGCGGGCTTGAAGCGCGAGGGTCAGGCCGCTTTGGGCCGCGTTTTACGCTTCGTTGCGCTCTTTGTGGGTGAGGTGTCGTCATGCAGCAGGGGCTTTAAAAACTTACCGGTATGCGATGCCGGATTCGAGGCTACCGCCTCGGGGCTGCCTGTGGCGATGATCTGCCCCCCGCCAGAACCACCCTCGGGACCCAGGTCGATCAACCAGTCAGCGGTTTTAATCACATCCAGATTGTGCTCGATGATCACCACGGTATTGCCGCCATCTCTGAGTCGATGCAGCACCTCCAGCAGTTGGCGAATGTCCTCAAAATGGAGCCCCGTGGTAGGTTCATCCAAAATGTAAAGGGTGTTACCGGTATCGCGCTTCGATAACTCCTTGGCCAGCTTAACCCGCTGTGCTTCACCACCGGACAGGGTGGTCGCCGCCTGCCCGAGGCGAATGTAAGACAGGCCAACGTCCATCAGGGTTTGTAGCTTCCGGTGGATGGCAGGGACTGCCTCGAAGAATGAGAGTGCATCCTCCACGGTCATCTCCAGGACCTCGGAAATACTCTGGCCTTTATATCGAATTTCCAGCGTTTCTCTGTTGTAGCGCTTGCCTTTGCACACGTCACAGGGGACGAAGATGTCCGGTAAAAAATGCATTTCCACCTTGGTTACGCCATCGCCCTGGCAGGCCTCACAGCGCCCGCCGCGCACATTGAAACTGAAGCGTCCTGGCTTATAGCCTCGGGAGCGGGATTCCTGGGTGCCGGCGAAAAGTTCCCGGATCGGGGTAAAGATACCCGTGTAGGTCGCTGGATTGGATCGGGGTGTGCGGCCGATGGGCGACTGGTCTATGTCGATACATTTATCAAAGTGCTGCAAACCCGCCACCGAATCGTGAGGCGCGGCTTTGAGGGTTGTCGCGCCGTTAAGCGCTGTCGCCGCAAGGGGGTACAGCGTGCCGTTAATCAGGGTGGATTTCCCGGAGCCGGATACACCGGTAACGCAAGTCAGCAAGCCCACGGGTAACTCCAGTGTTACGGCCTGGAGGTTGTTACCCCGTGCCCCCTGAACGATGAGCATACGTGACGTATCGACGGGACGCCGCGTTTTGGGAACTGGAATTTCCCGTCGCCCGGCCATGTAGGCCCCGGTCAGCGAGGCATCGACGTTCACGATATCGGCGAGGGTGCCTTCGGCGACGATCTCGCCCCCGTGAACCCCGGCTCCCGGGCCGATATCGATAATGTGGTCAGCCGTTCTGATGGCATCCTCGTCGTGCTCAACCACGAGCACCGTGTTGCCCAGGTCGCGCAGGTGCGTCAGCGTCCTCAGTAATCGCTCGTTGTCGCGTTGATGCAGCCCGATGGAGGGTTCGTCAAGAATGTACATGACGCCTACCAAGCCCGCTCCAATCTGGGATGCCAGCCGGATACGCTGTGCTTCACCGCCGGACAGGGTTTCTGCACTGCGATTGAGGGTCAGGTAGTTGAGGCCCACGTCCACCAGAAACCGATAGCGGGCACGCAGTTCCTTGAGAATTTTGTCGGCGATCTCTCCGGCGCGACCCTCCAACTCCAGTGCCTCGAAGTAGTCGAAGGCCTCGCCGACCGCGAGATGGGTAATCTCCGGAAGGGTGCGCTCGTCAACAAAGACATTCCGTGCATCCTCGCAGAGTCGGGTCCCGCCGCAGGACTGGCAGGGTGCAGTGGACACGTACTTGGACAACTCTTCGCGCACCGACTGGGATTCTGTTTCGCGATAGCGACGTTCAAAGTTTGGCAGGATGCCCTCGAAGGCGTGGCGTCTTTTGAAGACGGTGCCCCGGTCATTGACGTAGGCGAATTCGATTTCTTCCCCGTCGTTGCCAAAAAGGATCAGGTGACGATGCTTTTTTGAGAGTTTTTCGAAGGGTTTATCGATGTCAAAGCCGTAATGATCGGCAAGGGATGTCAGAACGTGGAAGTAGTAGACGTTGCGGCGATCCCAGCCTCGAATGGCGCCGGACGACAGGCTGGCCTCGGGATGCGCGACCACGCGACTTTCATCGAAATACTGGGTAACACCGAGACCGTCGCAGCTGTCGCAGGCCCCCGCCGGGTTATTGAACGAAAATAGTCGGGGCTCGAGTTCATCAATGGCGTGGCCGCATTCAGGGCAGGCATAGCGCGCCGAAAATAGAAGGGTTTCCCCCTCTCCTTCGTCCATGGGCGCGACGGAAGCGAGGCCATCGGTCAACTCCAGGGCCGTTTCGAATGACTCCGCGAGGCGCAGGCCAAGATCCTCCCGCACCTTGAATCGGTCGACGACCACATCGATGGAATGCTTACGCTTTTTGTCCAGTGCGGGTACATCGTCGAGATCGACGAGAATGCCGTCGACGCGTACCCGAATAAATCCAGCGGCTCGCATCTGCTCAAAAATATGCAGGTGCTCTCCTTTGCGATCCCGAACGACCGGTGCCAGTAGCATCAGCTTGCTGCCCTCTGGCTGGGCCAGTACCGCGTCGACCATTTGGCTCACGGTTTGTGCTTTGAGCGTAATGCCATGCTCGGGACACCGGGGATCCCCCACTCGAGCAAACAGAAGGCGCAGGTAGTCATAAATTTCTGTGATGGTTCCCACGGTGGAACGCGGGTTGTGTGAGGTCGACTTCTGTTCAATGGAGATGGCGGGTGACAGGCCTTCAACATGGTCAATATCAGGCTTTTCCATCATAGATAGAAATTGCCGTGCATAGGTAGACAGCGACTCGACATAGCGGCGTTGCCCCTCGGCATACAGGGTGTCGAAGGCCAGGGATGATTTTCCAGAGCCCGAGAGGCCGGTAATCACCACGAGTTTGTCCCGGGGTATGTCCAGGTCAATATTTTTTAGGTTGTGCGTACGTGCGCCGCGGACCTGAATGGTATCCATGAAGAGACGAGCCTGTGGCCGTTAATGAAGAGGTCAACACACCAGTATACGCTTATCGGTCCCATGCCGATGGCTCTAAGTCTCGATCCTGTCGTGTTAAACTACGGGTTTGGCGCCCGAATTTACTGTGACTGACGAAAACACCCTTACATCGGGCGAACGACGCGCCATTCTCGCGCTGGGTAGCCTGTATAGCTTCCGGATGCTGGGCCTGTTCATGGTCCTGCCGGTGCTTGGTATCTATGCAGTCGATCTTCCCGGGACAACGCCTGAGAAACTGGGTATTGCCCTGGGTGCCTACGGCCTGACCCAGGCATGCCTTCAACTGCCCCTGGGCTGGCTGTCTGATCGGATAGGACGTCGACCCGTGGTCATCGGGGGCTTATTGCTGTTCATTCTGGGGAGCCTGGTTGCCGCAAACGCCGAGTCCATCAACGGCATCATCGCCGGTCGTTTCCTGCAGGGCGCGGGGGCCATCGCGGCGGCCCTGACGGCCCTGGCGGCAGACTCCACCCGGGAGTCGCAGCGGACCAAAGCCATGGCGGTGATAGGCGCCAGCGTTGGCCTGTCATTTGTACTCGCGATTGTCCTGGGTCCTGTCATTGCAGCGCTCATGGGGCTGCAAGGCGTGTTTCTTGTGACCGCTTGCCTGGGTACCCTCGGCTTGGTGATCGTTCTCACCCTCATGCCCAGGAATCCGGCGAAGGGAGCGGCCATCGCCGATGGTGATTGGGCTGCTGACCACGTTTTTGGTGGCAGGCTGCCGGTGCTCTATGCCAGCATTTTCCTGTTACATGCGCTGATGATGGCGACGTTTCTTATTGTGCCTGCGGCGCTGGTCAACACCTGGGATGTGCCTGCCGGCCAACATTGGGCGATCTATTTGGTGACGGTCTTGCTGTCCATCCCACCTGCGCTCTTGATCATGCGCATGGGCCGGGGCGATGGGGATCCGCGCTCCGCACTGACGCTGGCTATCGTTGCCCTCGTCGCTGGCGTCCTGCTGGCCCTGCTGGGTCCGAGCCTGATGGCGCTGGGTATCGGGCTCTGGCTTATGTTCACCGGAATCAACGCCCTTGAGGCGCTGCTGCCTGCCACAGTAACCCGGCTGGCTCCGGGACGGCTGCGAGGCACCGCGCTGGGCATTTTTGCAAGCTGTCAGTTTATGGGCATCTTCGCGGGCGGTGCTGCGGCGGGCGCCGTCGTCGGGCAGGGCGGCATTGCCGCCGTGGCTGGGATCACGGCGTTGTGCACACTCTGCTGGCTGGGGTCGCTTTGGTATCGCCCTCTGGTACCGGTTTTGGCAGTCATTTCTGATGAATAGTGGTCCGGGTCTCGCCTCGCTATCGGGCCGTTGTTATAGTGGGGCCCTGACAGTGGACCGGCCGCATTCACGCGGTTGGCAGTATTGGAGGTAGCTATGGCTTCCCGCGGCATCAATAAAGTTATTTTGGTTGGCAACCTCGGCGCAGACCCCGAAAACCGCACATCTCAGGCGGGCAGTGCCATCACCAATCTCAGCATCGCCACTTCCGAGTCGTGGAAGGACAAAAATACCGGACAGCAGCAGGAGCGCACGGAGTGGCACCGGGTGGTTTTCTTCAATCGCCTTGCAGAGATCGCCGCCGAGTACCTGCGCAAGGGCTCCAAAGTCTACGTCGAAGGCTCGCTGCGGACGCGAAAATGGCAGGATCAAAGTGGTCAGGATCGTTACACCACCGAGATTGTCGGGAATGAAATGCAAATGCTCGACAGCCGCAACAACAGCAGCGGTGACGGAGGCTATGGCCAGGGGGGTGGCGGTATGCAGCCGCCGGCGCCGGCGCCGGCTCAGCCCCAACCCGCGGGTGGCAGTTTCGATCCCGTCGACGACGATATTCCGTTTTAAACTGATCTTGCTGACGGGGCTTTGAAGCCACTTTGCGTATTCTGCTGCTGGGATCAGATACCCCGATAGGCTATTCACTGAGGGCGTTCGTACCCCCCCTCCAACGTCATGAACTGATACCCGTACCCTTGGACGCCACGCGCTGGACGCGTCAGCGGCATGCCAAGAAAATGCTCAAGACCGCCAATGCCGATCTTGTGCTTGATGCGCGTCTGATCAGCCTCATTGATCGCGTAGATGCCCTCGAACCGGCTGATATCCAGCGCAGCGAGTGGCTAGGCATGAGTGCTGCGGGCCTGAATTGTCATTACCTCCTGCTGTCGAGTTCCCGTGTGTTTTCGGGCGACTTGAAGCGCCCCTATCGTGAAAGTGACCGCGTTGATGCCAGTGACGAGTTGGGCGGCATTCTGATCGAAGCCGAGAACCAGCTCCGCTCGCTGGTGGACTCCCTTTTTGTGCTCCGGCTGGGCTGGGTGTTTTCGGGACGTGGACCGAGTGCGTTTAACCGCATTCTCGATCGCCTTCGTGATGGTGAGGATCTGCGCGTGTCCGACAATCGGCGGGACTGCCCCGTGCACAGCGCGGAAGTGGCTCGGGTCGCCGCGGGGGTCATTGATCAAATTGGTGTGGGCGCCCCGGGGCGCGGATTATTCCATTACGGTAGTCAGGGCGATACGGGCTATTTTTCATTTGTTGAGGCCGCGGTGGCCTGCGCCTCGCAGTTCGCCCGCTTTGGGAAGGCCCAGGAGTTGCTCGTCGAGGATGCGACGATGGCCTATGCCAACCGTTCCCTTGATTGCACCCAGATTCGCCATCAATTTGGTATTCAGCAGCGGCCGTGGCGGGATTTTGTGGAGCGCGCTGTGAGACGCTACATCCAACTTTATTGCGAGGAGATCAGAGATTGAGCGCGATGTCGGAGAAGGCTCTGGGCGTGGCGGTGCTGACGGTGAGTGATACCCGGTCAAGGGAAACCGACACCTCTGGAGATTTTTTACAGCAGGCCGCAGAGGGATCCGGTCATATCGTTCACGATCGCCGTATTGTGCCCGACGACATATACCAGATCAGGGCTGTGACCTCTGACTGGATTGCTCGTGACGAGGTGGTCGTGGTGCTCATTACCGGCGGGACCGGATTCTCCGGCCGAGACTCCACGCCCGAGGCGATGGCCCCCCTGTTTGATAAACACATTGAGGGGTTCGGAGAATTGTTCCGCCAGCTGTCATTCGCTGAAATCGGTTCCTCGACGATTCAGTCCCGTGCGCTGGGAGGTTTTGCCAACCAGACCGTGATCTTCTGTATGCCCGGATCCACGGGAGCCTGTCGTACGGCGTGGAATGGCATTCTGAAAGAACAGCTTGATGGTGAGCATCGGCCCTGTAATTTCGTCGGCGTGTTGCACGGCAAGTCGGCGGGCTAAGCCATGGCGCTGATGCCACTCGATGAGGCCAGGCGGCAGATTATGTCGCAGCTGCCCGAGCCGCCGGTAAGCGAACGCCTGCCGCTGGATGACTGCCTCGGGCGCGTGTTAGCCCAATCCGTGATGGCTTCGCGTGATGTCCCGCCCTTTGACAACAGCGCGATGGATGGCTACGCCCTTCGCCGGGAGGACCTGCCCGGGCCTTTGCCCGTCAGTCAGCGTATTCCCGCTGGCTACCCGGCCCCGCAACTGGAGCCCGGCACGGCAGCCCGCATTTTTACTGGCGCAGTCTTGCCCATGGGCGCTGATACCGTTTTGATTCAGGAAAATGCCCGGGCTGAGGGCGGATCGATCACAGCGGTTGAGTTACCCGAGCCCGGTGCCAATATCAGACGACGGGGGGGCGACATTTCCAGGGACAGTGCTGTACTGGAAGCGGGGCAATTACTGGCCGCTCACGACCTTGGACTCGCCGCGTCGGTGGGACATGCTGATCTGGCTGTTTTTCGGCCCCTGCGTGTGGCGGTGATCACAACCGGTGACGAGCTGGTGGAACCCGGGGGTGACCCAGAAGCCTGGCAGATCTTCAACAGTAATGGCGCGCAAATCTGTGGACAGATTCGCGCCCTTGGCATGATCCCCCAGCGCCAGAAGAATCTGCCCGACAAGGCGGAGCAGATTGGTTTGGCCCTGGAAGCCGCTGCGGCAACCGCCGATTGCATTGTGACTTCCGGCGGCGTGTCGGTCGGTGAGGAGGACCATGTGCGTGATGAAATCCAGCGCCGCGGTTCACTCAACCTGTGGAAACTGGCGTTGAAACCCGGGAAGCCGCTGGCGTTTGGTGAGGTCGCAGGTTGTCCTGTTTTTGGCTTGCCAGGTAATCCCGTATCGAGTTGGGTTACCTTTGGATTGCTGGTCAAGCCCTGGTTATTGGCAGCCCAGGGAGCACGGGTGCCCCGAATGCGACGACTGCAGGCCACCGCGGGGTTTTCTGTGAGCCGCCCGGGTGGGCGAGAGGAATACCTGAGGGTCGCGCTGGATGAGGGCGCCGTGCCTGTGGCGACCCTGTCCGGCGACCAGAGCAGTGGTGTGCTGAGCAGTGCAGGTCGGGCCAGTGCCCTGGCCATCATCCCGATCGGCGCGGTCATTGCTCCCGGCGACGCCGTCGAGGTCATTCTGGTGGCAGAATTCCTGTCTTCCGCCGCGGCGGGCTAAACCCTGAAATCAGTCGGAGTTGTAGCGCTGGAAAATGAGCGTGGCGTTGGTACCACCAAAGCCGAAGCTGTTGGACATGACGCGCTCAAGCCCCGCGCTGTCGACGCGCTCTGTAGCGATTCTCAAACCGGCCGCGCCCTCGTCCAGTTCGTTGATGTTGGCCGACGCCGCGACAAAGTCGTCGCGCATCATCAAGAGTGAATACACGGCTTCCTGAACTCCGGCGGCACCCAGAGAATGGCCGCTGAGGGATTTGGTTGATCCAATCCAGGGCGTCTCAGTGCCGGTGCCAAAGACTTCCCGCACCGCGTTGAGCTCCTGGATATCACCCACCGGCGTACTGGTGCCATGGGCGTTAATGTAATCGACGGGTCCATCGACAGTGGCCATGGCCTGCTGCATACAGCGCACCGCGCCCTCGCCCGATGGGGCCACCATATCGTACCCGTCGCTTGTGGCACCGTAGCCAACGACCTCAGCGTAAATACGCGCGCCTCTGGCCAGGGCATGCTCCAGGGATTCGAGCACCACCATCCCACCGCCGCCGGCGATCACAAAGCCGTCCCGATCCACGTCGTAGGCTCTGGACGCGCGTTCCGGTGCATCGTTGTATTGCGTGGACAGGGCGCCCATTGCGTCAAACAGGCAGCTCAGGGACCAATGCAGTTCTTCGCCGCCCCCGGCAAACACCACATCCTGTTTGCCCATTTGGATCAGTTCCATGCCGTTGCCAATACAGTGTGCGCTGGTGGAGCAGGCTGAGGATATGGAGTAGTTCACGCCCTTGATTTGAAACGGAGTCGCAAGACAGGCGGAAACGGTACTGCCCATGGTCTGCGTAACCCGATAGGGTCCGACTCGGCGCAGGCCCCGGTCTCTTAGAATGTCGGCGGCTTCGACCTGACTGGCGGACGAAGCGCCTCCCGAGCCGGCAATGATTCCTGTTCGTGGGTTGGATACCTGTGATTCCGATAGCCCTGCATCAGCAATGGCTTGCTCCATGCTCAGGTAGGCATATCCCGCTGCATCCCCCATAAAGCGCCAGCGCTTTCGGTCAATACAGGCGGACAGATCAATATCCGGGGTGCCACCCACGTGGGAACGCATACCCGCATCGACGTGCTGCTGGCAGTGGCTGATACCCGATTTACCAGACTTCAGCGCAGCGGTAACGGCCTCTGTGTCGTTGCCCAGACAAGACACGATGCCGAGGCCGGTTATGACAACGCGCTGATTCATCAGAAGGATTCCGTCGACTGAAACAGGCCCACGCGAAGATCATTGGCGGTGTAGATGACGCTGCCGTCCACCGAGACGGTTCCATCAGCTATACCC
>JAKMEU010000209.1 GCA_022425845.1 Luminiphilus sp.
CCATCCGTGACAAATATCGACTGACCAATAAGCGGCTCAAGGGCATTGACCATCAAATCGCTCTTGGGGAATCGGCTGCCGTCATCGCGCAGGATGTCGCGAACCAAGTCGGGCTGATTGAACAACACGGTAGACCGACGGGAATAACCAAGGTTTCCGTAATCAAAGCGATAAGCCGCTGCGGGCAGCAGTTCAAGCAGATTGCCATCGCCGTGCCAAAGGACCCGACCCAGCGCTGGCAGTGCGGGCAACGGGCGGGGATGCGGTGGGTAAAGCAGATTACTTTCAGACATATTATGCCGTCCGGGTGTTCGTGGCATCAGTATGGTTGGGGACCGTGATGCTGTCGACCCATGATATTTTCATCGCACTGGTCGCGGTGCATATCGCGACCGGGACCATAGGTTTGATTACTTTCTGGATTCCGGTCATCGGGCGCAAAGGGGGCGTCAATCATCGGCGCTATGGGCAGCTGTTTGTTAATGCCCTGCTCGTCACCGGCATCACCGCCGTTGCGATCGCCACCACCACCCTGATCGACCCCGTGGCAACCCACCCCCATCTGGCGGACCACGCGCTGTTCGCAGACCCCAAAATGATCAGCGCTATTTTTGGCTGGATGATGCTGTACCTCGCCACGCTAACGGTCAATCTGGCATGGCATGGTCGCCTCGCACTGATTCACCGAACCAACCACCGGGCGACGGGAACCCCGCTGAACGCCGCACTGCAGATCGCCCTCAGCGTAGCCTCTGCAAACTGCCTGCTACAGGGTTTCTGGAGCGGCCAATTGATGATGATGGGTATCTCCGCGGTGGGGTTTGCCACCGTGGGCACCAACCTGTGGTTTATTTTCAAACCGGAGCCCAAGCGGCACGATTACATCAAGGAGCACATCAAGAGTCTGGTCGGCGCTGGTATTTCAGTCTATACCGCGTTCTTCGCCTTTGGTGCCGTTCGCCTCATGCCAGAACTGGCGCTCACGCCGGGCCTTTGGGCAGTGCCCCTGGTCACCGGGCTCGTTTTGATCATTTACCATCAACATGCAATCACCCGTCGATACCAGCCACGGGGGGTGACCGCGGGATGAGTCAGGATCGTGTCATTGTCATCGGTGCCGGCGCGGGTGGGCTTGCAGCGGCCGCTGAACTGGCAGCAGCAGGCCGTGAAGTCATCGTGCTTGAGTCTGCGGCAACGGTGGGCGGAAAGATGCATCAGGTGCGCTCGGGCGAGCACTGGATTGATGCGGGCCCCACCGTATTCACCATGCGCTGGGTGTTTGAGGAACTGTTCGAGAACTGTGGCGAGCAATTTGCCAGCCGGCTCCCCTTCCACCCGATTACCACTCTGGCGCGGCATTGGTGGACCACCGGCGGCTCATTGGATTTGCATGCCGATCCGCAGGTGACCGCGGCGGATATCGCCGCCTTTTCCGGAAGCGCCGATGCGGAAGGGTACCTGAGGCTGTGTCGGGATTCGGGCAAGGTATTTGATTTATTGAAAAACACTTTCATGGCCGCACCCCGTCCCAATCCCCTGAGCCTCGCTGCACGAATTGGCCTGCGCAAGCTGACCGAGCTGCGGCGCCTGCGACCGCATCAAAGCCTTTGGGATGCGCTGGGAGACTATGTGCTTGATCCCAGAATGCGCCAGCTATTTGGTCGCTACGCCACCTACATAGGCTCATCTCCCCTCGAGACTCCAGCCACGCTAATGCTGATTACCCACGCTGAGCAGCAGGGTGTTTGGGTGCTTCCAGGTGGCATGACATCGCTGGCAAGAGCCATGCAACACCTGTCCGAAAGCCATGGCGCCGTGTTCCGACTGAACACCACGGTGGCGGAGATTAACGCTGATGGGGGCCGCGTCTCAGGTGTAACCCTTCAATCGGGGGAGCAGCTGAAGGCAGATGCCGTAGTGTTCAACGGTGATCGCAGTGCCCTGGCTACCGGCCAACTGGGACTCGAAGTCACCAATGCCTCCACCGCTACGACAAACACACAACGGGGTTTATCCGCTGTCACCTGGTGTTTGCGGGCTGACAGTGCCGGCTTCCCCCTCAGCTATCACAACGTATTTTTTGATCAGAACTATCCCCAGGAGTTCACCTCTCTGTTCAATGAGCAACGAGTGCCCGAACGACCCACCGTTTATGTCTGCGCGCAGGATAGGCTCATGCTGGGCCAGCCCGAGGGTCCGGAGCGCTTGCTGGTATTGGTGAATGCACCTGCCAATGGGGATGTTGTCGACTGGACCCTTGAAGATATGGCTCAGGTAACCGCCCAAGCCGAAGCCGTACTGGCCGACTGCGGCCTCAAGCTATCGCTGAATTCTGCCACCCGACGCACGGCCAATCCGGCGGACTTCGCCCATCGCTTTCCCGGTAGCGGAGGCTCCCTGTACGGACAGGCAACTCACGGCCTGCTATCCAGCTTTGCACGCCCGGGCGCAAAGACCCGGTTACCCGGCCTCTACCTGGCGGGGGGAACTGTCCACCCCGGCCCGGGCGTACCCATGGCCACCCTGTCCGGCCGATTGGCCGCGCAGGCGGTACTGGCAGAGAATGCGGAGAGCCGCAGTATCAAAAGACCACTATTCCAACCCGCGCCAAAATCGAGTTAAGGCTTCGATGGTCTCGCCGGAGCGCTCCCATTGCGGTAATCCCCGGGTTGGGATAACACGCCGCTCCCGAATCTGGGGGTTGGCGGCAAGAAGTTCAGGAACCTGCTCAAAGCCAATATTTGGATCCTGGTCATAAATCAGCAGGGTCGGCGTTGCCAGCGGGGCAAACAGTGATGGAATGGCATCGCGGGTAAACAGTTGCATGGTCAAAAAAGCAAAGGGGGCGTAGGTCGCGTCGGGCTGACGAGCCGTCTCCGCCGCATAATTCACCAGTTCATCCGGGGCAGACCCGTAAAAAGCCTGTCCCAGGAAGTAGCGAATGCTGGGCTTCGAGACCAGGGCCCGCCACAGGGCTCCCCCCAGCCAGGAAATATTCAGGACCCTGTTAATGCGCGCCCCGGCACTGGGCGACGGCGGCTGCCGATGGCCCAGCCCGCTCGGAGAAATCAGGACCAGGGAATTGACGAGCGCACCTTTTTCCAGCACCGCCCGGGCAGCGAACTCACTGGTCAGGGAGAGCGCCACCACATCGGGAGGCGGCCCCTCTATGTGCTGCAGGAGATCCGCCAATGCCTGAGCATAGAAATCCGGGGAATACGGTAGATCGCCGCGCTGAGACATCCCGAAGCCCGGCAGGTCCGGCGCATACACCGTCCGACTGGCAGCAAAGTGCTCAAACAACGGCTTCATTTCCATCGCGCTGGGTGCGGCATTGATGCTGTGTAACAGGACCAACGGACGTACCGCGTCGCCCTCTGCCTCGACACGATGGCAATAGCAGCGCAACCGGACGTCGCCACAGACCTCAAAATCCCTAAGCTCTGCTGATATAGCCTTACTCAAATCCACGTTGCTCTCCCTGCGAGCCCTAAGTTTGTTCCTTTATTGTTACACTTTTGGTGTTATTTGTGGTTTACACTTATAACCCAGCGATTATCAACGGAATTTTTGGATGTCAGCGCCCTACCCTTTCACCGCCCTGGTGGCACAGCAGGACATGAAGCTCGCCCTTCTCATTGCAGCCATCGACCAGGGCGTCGGGGGCGAGTTGATCATGGGAGCCCGTCGCACCGGGAAATCCACAGCGATTCGAGCCCTGGCAGCGCTGCTACCCAAAATTCCCGTGATCGCTAACTGCCCCTACAACTGCCATCCCGACAAGACCCCCCTTGGGCATTGCGAGGCGTGCCAGACGAAACCCGGCGTCGCCGGGAAAACAACCAGCGTTGGCATTCCGGTCGTTGATTTACCTTTGGGCGCTACCGAAGACCGGGTCATTGGTGCCTTGGACATCGAACGGGCACTGCATGCCGGAGAAAAAGCGTTTGAGCCCGGCTTACTGGCAAGAGCACACCGCGGATTTCTTTATATCGATGAAGTTAATCTTCTCGAAGATCACATTGTCGACGCACTGCTGGACGTGGCTGCCTCCGGAGAGAACGTGGTTGAGCGGGAGGGCCTGAGTATTCGACACCCCGCCCAATTTGTACTGGTCGGCAGCGGCAATCCTGAGGAGGGCGAACTCAGGCCCCAACTACTCGACCGATTTGGCTTATCAGTAGACGTTGCGACACCCCGGGATATCAAATCACGCGTTGAGATCGTTCGCCTCAGGGACAGCTACGAACAAGACCGAGAGGGTTTTATCAAGCGCTGGCGACGCAAGGACCTGGCCCAGCGGCGCCGTATCGAAAAAGCACGTGAGCAATTAGATAGCGTAGCCACACCCGATGCGGTGCTCGAATTCGCCGCCGGGCTCTGCCTGAAACTGGGCACCGACGGTCTCCGGGGAGAACTGACTCTGCTGCGCGCAGGCCGGGCCTTCGCCGCACTAGAGAAAGATGACGCCGTGTCGATTAAACACGTCCGTCGGATTGCCCCGATGGTCCTGCGTCACCGTCTGCGTCGGGATCCTCTCGATGAGTCTGGTAGCGAGAGCCGAATCGAGCGCGCACTTGAGTCTATGGATACGGCGTGAAGGCCGCTGACGGTCTCGACCTCTGGGCTGTAGCTGAGACCGCAGTCGCGGCATTTTCAGTTGCACCCCATGCCCTGGGCGGCGTTTGGGTGAGAAGCCCACCCGGCCCGGTGAGAGATCTGTTCCTCGAATTACTCGACGATGCGCTGTCCCCTGTCGACCGACGACGCATCCCTCTGCATATCCAGGAGGGCCGTTTACTGGGCGGCATCGATCTTACGACAACACTCGCGACGGGCACTGTTCACTGGGAGCAGGGCCTACTCACACAGAGTCACGGCGGCGTCATTACCCTCGCCATGGCAGAGCGGGTATCGCGGCAGGTGATTGCGCACCTTTGCAGCGCACTGGATAACGGCACACTCACGATAGCCCGCGAAGGATTCAGTCAGGAAATGCCCGCGGCGTTCGGCGTTATCGCCCTCGACGAGGGTCTGGAATCCGAGTTTCCGGAGGCGGCCCTGACGGAGCGCCTCGGTCTTCGGGTTGACCTGACCACAGTGGGAATTCATGACACTACACCTGGCTTGATGACGTCACACGATGTAGCCAGAGCTCGAACTCACTGGCCGCAGGTGGTGCTGCCCAGCGCACTGATGGAGACGCTGGTAGCCACCACCGTTGCTCTGGGAATTCACTCGCCGCGCGCGCTTATTTTGGCCAGCCGACTGACCAAGATACTCGCCGCTATGGCAGGCAGCGAAACCGCTGATGAGTCCCACCTCAATCAGGCCATCGCTCTGTCGCTGGTGCATCGAGCCACCCATCTACCCGAACTCCCGCCGCAGGACAGCGAAGACGAAGAACCGCCTCCGCCTCCTGCTGAGCAGCCTCCTGATGCAGAGGACCGGGCAGCTGAAAGCCAGGACAGCCTCAAGCCTCCCACCGACGCCGTCATTGAAGCCGCTATTGCCAATATTCCGCCGGGGTTGCTGGCGTCGTTACAACGCAGCAAAACCAGCCGGGCGCGAGCTGCCTCTGGAGGCAAATCGGGGGAAAGGCAACGCCACAAACAGCGCGGCCGCCCCATCGGCAGTCAACCGGGAGATCCCAGACGTGGGGAGCGCCTCAACCTCATGGCCACACTGCGCGCTGCGGCGCCCTGGCAAACGCTTCGACGGCGCGAGAACGGCGCCGTTCAAAGCGACGGCCTATACATCAAACCCAGCGACTTCCGGGTGACCCGTTTCAGGCACCAGCGTGAAAGCACCACTATTTTTGTCGTTGACGCCTCGGGCTCTGCCGCCATGCATCGCATGGCCGAAGCCAAGGGCGCCGTAGAGCTCCTCCTCGCCGACTGTTACAGCCGGCGCGACAGCGTTGCCTTGATCGCGTTTCGGGGCGAGCAGGCTGAACTGCTGTTGCCACCGACACGCTCACTCGTCAGGGCTAAAAAGGCACTCGCCGCGCTTCCCGCAGGTGGCGGCACGCCGCTGGCTCATGCCATAACGATGACCACCCTTCTGGCAGAACAAGTGCAAAGAGATGGCGCAACGCCCACCGCTGTGTTTCTCACCGACGGGGTTGCCAATATCGCCCTCGATGGCTCTCCCGGGCGCAGGCAAGCAAACGAAGATGCCCAAAAAACAGCGCGGCGATTCGAAGCGCAGGGATGTCGAGCACTGGTCATTGATGCCTCGCCCAGGGCACAACGCCGGGCTCAGGAACTGGCGGAAGCCCTTGGCGGGGAATACCTTGTCATGCCTCACTCCGACGCGTCCCGACTGCGCGACCTGGTCAGCTACGGTGGCAGCAGTGCAGGCTGACGTGGACGCCCTTCCCGAATTCTGGCCCAACCGGGATTACAGTCACTTCGTGCACATCGACGGTGTTAACTGGCATGTACAAACCCGGGGCTCCGGGCCCCCGCTGCTCATGATTCATGGTACCGGCGCATCGGCACATACATGGGCCGCACTGGCGGAGGATCTATCCGATCGATTCACATTGATCATGCCAGACTTGCCCGGGCAGGGTTTTAGCAGTCCGCTGCCCGACGAAGAGATCAGCCTGGAGGGCTTCGCCCATCGCCTGGAGCGACTTATGGAGCATCTCGGGATGCGGCCCAAGCTGTTGGTGGGGCACTCTGCAGGCGCTGTCATCGCAACGCATATGTCGCTGCACACGCAGTCTGCACCGGCGGCCATAATTTCCCTGAACGGTGCCTTCCTCCCCTTCGGCTCTGCCGCCGCACCCGTGTTCAACAGAATGGCAAAGTGGCTGTCGCGCTCCCGATTACTTGCCTATATCACCGCCGCACACGGGATGTTCAACAGGCCTGTTCGCAATATGTTGGTAGAGACAGGGTCGGTTCCCAGCGCCCAGATGATGCGCTGTTACCGGGAGCTGATTTCCAGACCTGATCACGTCACAGGAACCCTGAAGATGATGGCTGGCTGGGATCTCGGTAACCAAAGGCAGCTGCTGCCCAGCCTGAGAACACCCCTGCACCTGGTAACCTGCAGCAATGACCGAACGGTTTCTCCCTGGCAGTCCGAACGCCTCTCGGAATTTATTGCCTGCTCAAAGCTCTATACCGTTCCGGACCTGGGGCACCTTGGGCATGAGGAAGATCCGAGGCCCTTTTCAGACATCATTCAGTCTACGTTATGACCTCGTTTTGAGCTGCTATTCATCCCGGAGACAGGCTGCTAGACTGTCTGAAATTATTGACAGAGCAATACGTCCAGAATAATGAACAATCAACTGGATCTAACAAAGCTCGGGGCCCAGCCCATCACCCCCTTTGATGAAAGGCCGCATGCCATTGTCATTGGCAGTGGTTTTGGCGGACTGGCGGCGGCCGTTCGTCTGGGCGCTCGCGGTTATCGCGTCACCATCCTCGAAAAGCTGGACGCTCCGGGTGGACGGGCCTATGTCTACCGACAGGATGGCTTCACCTTTGATGCCGGGCCAACCATTATCACAGCTCCTTTTTTACTTGAAGAATTGTGGTCTCTTTGCGGCAGAACACTTAGCGATGATGTGGATCTACGCCCCATGGATCCCTTCTTCCAGATTCGTTTTGACGACGGGCGGACCTTTGACTACTCCGGCGACCGGGACCGCAATATTGAGCAGATCAAAGCTTTCAATGAAGCCGATGCTGAAGGGTATCTGAACTACCTTAAAGCCAGCGAACAGCGCTATCGCGTGGGCTTCGAAAGGCTGGGGTTCAAGTCCTTTGACAGCTTATGGCAATTGGTTCGCTTTCTCCCCCAATTGATCCGACTGCGCAGTGACCGAAGCGTCTACAGCCTCGTATCGAGTTACATAAAGGATCCGTACCTGCGCCAGGTCATGAGCTTCCACCCGCTGTTAATTGGCGGCAACCCCTTCTCGGTTACGGGGATCTACTCTCTCATTTCACACTTGGAGCAACGCTTTGGTGTCTGGTCGGCGATGGGTGGAACGGGCAGCCTGGTAGAGGGCTTCGTTTCCCTTATCGAAAGCCAGGGTAGCGATATCTTCTGTAATACCGAAGTGACGCAAATCAATACCGAGGGACGACGTGTAACCGGGGTCACGCTGGAAGGCGGCACTGAAATTGAGGCTGACATTGTTGTATCGAACGCCGATTCAGCCTGGACCTACCGCCATCTTTTGCCCGCAGAGAAACGCAGGCGCTGGACCGACAGGCGTCTGGATAAAGCCGCCTACTCGAACGGGCTTTTTGTCTGGTACTTTGGGACATCCACACGTTATGAGGATGTACCCCATCACTCTGTCCTGTTGGGACCTCGCTATCAGGGATTGCTAAACGACATATTCAAGCGGAAAACCCTGAGCGATGACTTCAGCCTCTACCTGCACAGACCTACTGCAACTGATGAGTCCCTTGCGCCAGAGGGCTGCGATACCTTCTATGCCCTGGTGCCGGTGCCTCATCTCGATGCAGACGTGGACTGGCAAACGCATGCTGAGACCTTCCGGCAAGCCATCGAAGCGCGGCTCGCAACAACGGTTCTACCCGGACTCTCTGACAAAGTGGTCACCTCAAGAATTTTGACTCCCCTGGATTTTCAGAACCGACTGAATTCATTCAAGGGCGCCGGATTCAGCTTTGAACCCAGAATTTTTCAAAGCGCCTGGTTCCGCCCTCACAACCAGAGTGAGGATTTTGATGGCCTCTATCTCGTGGGTGCAGGCACGCACCCGGGGGCAGGCATTCCAGGCGTCATCTCATCTGCTCGCGTACTCGACGAAGTCGTGCCCCATGCAATTGACATCCGCAACCGCTGAGCTGCCAACGCCTTATACCGATCTGGCGCATTGTCGCCAGACTCTGTCGGGGGGCAGTCGCTCATTTTGGGTGGCATCTCAGCTGTTGCCGCCCGCCTTACGAAACGACGCCTGCGGCCTCTATGCCTTCTGTCGAGAGGCCGATGATCTGATTGATGACGGCAGTGACCCGCAGGCGGCGCTGGCCGAGCTGCAGCGTCGTCTGGATGACATGTACAAAGGTACCCCCAGCGATCGAACTGTTGATCGCGTGCTGGCACGCATCGTCACCCGGCATGCCATTCCCCAGGTGTTATTGGAGGCGCTGTTGGAGGGCTTTGCCTGGGACGCCAGCGGGCGGCACTACAGCACGCTTTCCGAAGTCTACGCCTATGGCGCTCGCGTTGCCGGGGTCGTTGGCGTGATGATGACGCTTCTGATGGGCGTTCGGGACAGCAACGCCCTCGCCCGGGCAGCCGACCTCGGGGTGGCCATGCAATTGACCAATATCGCAAGGGACGTGGGTGAGGACGCCAGGGCGGGACGACTCTACCTTCCCCATGACTTGCTCCGGGCGCAAGGTATTAACCCAGCAGCGTTTCTGGAAAATCCGGAATTCACTCCGGGCTTGCGCACTGTCGTAGAACAACTGGTCCAGGCCGCTGAACACCTCTATAAGCGAAGCGAGAGCGGCATAGCACTGTTGCCGGTCAGCGCACGCCCAGGTATTTATGCGGCGCGCCTGCTCTATGCCGAAATCGGCCATGCCCTGCTGAAGGCAGGCGGCGATTCCATCAATAGCCGGGCATTCATTGGAGTCGCAGGTAAAACACGCCTGGTATTAAAAACGCCCGGATGGGTTCGTCTGGAGAGCCAGGGCCTGTCCGAGCCCGCGCTATCTGAATGCCAGTACCTGATCGACGCAGTGCAGGAGCAGGCAGCCGCTCAATTTGTGGCGCCTGTCCGAGACTCCTATTTTCATAGAATCTACCGACGTATGATCTGGACCCTGGACCTGTTCGCCGCGCTGGAAGCACGTCAACAAGCCGCCAATACGCCAGGAAGCATTTCCATGAGCGATAGCCACTGACCCCGAGCGGCACCGGCACTGGCGACGACACCGGACATTGCCCAGCCTCACCAGGTCAGCAAGCTAATTCCACTCTCAATTTCTGCCATAACAACGACCGCGACCAGACGTCCCGCGTTCGCCCGTCAACCTTTCGCCCCGGCATCAGGCAGGTGTCAAACGCCGCCTCGGCATGCGCACGGGTAACATGCACTGCATCCATGGGCGCGTAAAACGATCCAGATGCAGGCTCTCGTGCATCACCTTTCTGCGCCCCAGGCCCGAGTCCAGTTCGAGTACGGACCGCGCATAAAAGGGGGATTCCTCCAATGTATGAAGCACTTCGGGTTTCCCTACCAAAGCCCGGCAGCGCCGCTTTGCACGCCACAACAGCGTGGGCGAAAGGTCGCCCTGATTCCCCGGGTCAGACAGGGGGATACAGCTGCCATCCGGACCGTAGGCCAGACCAAGGGCACAGGCCTCGCCATTGAGCAGCGTCGCATCATAATGAATGTGACCCTGACCCGCTTTCGATTCACTGCGCTGCCAGTGCCAGTTGCGAAACGTATCCTCCAATGGAATCACACCCGAATTACAGTCCAAATAAGCGGATCCCTCCCATGACAAGTCCGGCTGCGCCATGGTGACCCTGACCCGACCCGCCGGGGCGGCGGGCCACCAACGATGGACGCCATCGGGATCCAGCGCAAAGCATTCCTGCCCGAGACGGGTGGCGCTGAGTTCAATCTGGCCCCGCAACCGGGTAGGGAGCGGGTTGCAGACCTCATCGATCTGGAAAATATAGCGCCCGTCGCCACGGTCCAGCACCCGACTGGGGCCTATGGCGATATAGCCTTCACCGCGATCAAGGTCACCCGCGCCGCGCTCGGTCATCGCCCAGCGCCTTCGATCAGGCCCATAAAGTATGGCGTTAACGCTGCAAAAGTTCTCCGGAACCCCAAGGCCCCTGCGACGAGCACGGTAGTAATAGGGCGAAAATACACTGCCAATAAATACGATGACGGTTAAAGCCGCCGTACCGTCATCACTAAACGCATCCAGGTACCACCAGCGATAACCGCCTTCAGGCACAGGCGCATCAAACCCCAGCCTCTGCCCTGCCAGCAGGGGTTGGTATGGGCGTTCATCCGTGTCCGTCATGGTCAGTCTTCCCAAAACTCATGTGTAAATTATCTTGAACATCTTATATGTCTTGTTTACTTTACAGCAATTACTTCCCAGCAATGGAGGCGCACGCCATGGGAAAAGCATCACTGGACTGCGAACACACCCTTGCCCTGGCGGTGCGTGAGGCAGCGGGTGAGCCCTGCCCGCCCCTGCTGGCCAAGGCATTGGACTATGCCGTGTTCCCGGGAGGCGCCCGGGTACGCCCGCGACTGTGCCTGGCGGTTGCCCTCGCCAACGGAAATTCAGAACCCAGACTCGCATCGGCAGCCGCTTCCGCCATTGAACTGCTGCATTGCGCCTCACTGGTTCATGACGACCTGCCCTGCTTCGACGATGCCATTGAGCGACGCGGTAAACCGTCCCTTCATGCTGCATTTGGTGAACGGATCGCCGTACTGGCCGGGGACGCACTGATTGTTGCCGCCTTCCAACAACTGTCTCAACTGGGGTCTCGACTTTCCCACCCCGTACGACTGGCCACAGTGACGGGAATCGTAGCCCGTGGCGTGGGTGGGCCGATGGGCATTTGTGCGGGACAGGCCTGGGAGTGTGAAGCCAGAGTCGACCTGGAGCATTACCATCGATCCAAGACGGGGGCTTTGTTTGTAGCGGCAACCACTGCCGGTGCAGCCTCAGCCGGGGTGGATCCTGCGTCGTGGCGACAACTGGGCGAGAGCATCGGCGAAGCCTATCAGGTCGCAGACGACATTCAGGATGCCGTTGCCGACCCCGATGTCATTGGCAAACCGACCGGCATTGATGTGGCGCTGGATCGGCCCAGCGCCGTGCGAGAGCTCGGACTGGAAGGTGCCGTCAAGCGACTGGAACGATGTATCGAGGAGGGGCTCGACTCAATCCCCGACTGCGAGGGGAGCGCCCTGCTGCGTAAAGTGGTTCAGGCTCAATCGAATCGTTTCTTTCCCCAGGGCATCAAGCACTCAGCGGCCTGAATCATGTCGGCCCGAGCCCAGACTCTGCGGAGTGCCACACCGGCCGCCCGGGCGTCGTGGCGCCAACGATGGCACCAATTCAGAAATCGCCTCGTTGCTAACCCCGCCTTTCAACGCTGGGCCACCCGCAATCCCCTAACCCGGCCTATCGCCAACAAACGGGCAACCCAACTGCATCATATGACAGCGGGGTTCGTGTATTCCCAGACGCTATTGGCTTTTATTGAACTCGAGTTACCTGAAACGCTGGCTAAGGGCCCCGTACAGACAGAGGGGCTGGTTACCCTAACCGGGGTGCCCGAACCCGGGCTGCTAACGCTGCTTAAAGCCGCCCGCGCATTGGGCTTGCTCGAATACTACCCGGAAGATCTTTGGGGCCTGGGAGAGCTTGGCGCTGCACTGCTCGCCAACCCGGGGATAGCAGCGATGGTCAAGCATCACCGTCACCTCTACCTGGACCTCAGTGACCCAAGCGCAATGTTACAGCGCCGGGAACAAACCGCGCTGAGCGCCTTCTGGGCCTACGGGGAT
Source organism: Luminiphilus sp. (assembly GCA_022425845.1). Classification (GTDB taxonomy): domain Bacteria; phylum Pseudomonadota; class Gammaproteobacteria; order Pseudomonadales; family Halieaceae; genus Luminiphilus. The sequence goes on from JAKMEU010000209.1 coordinate 12,560, forward strand.
GTCAAGGCGGGCTCTACCGACCCGGAAACCTACAGCGAGCTCATGGCCACATCGCAGGGGATGATTGCCGACTACGTGCTTGACGCCGTGGATTTGCGCAGATTTAAAAAACTGGTCGATGTGGCTGGGGGTACGGGCGCCTTTGCAAGGCGCGCTGTGGCGCGGTTTCCAAACCTCAATGCCCGGGTATTTGATCTTCCAGCCGTGGCCCATCAAGCGAATGCCCAGCCAAAGCTTGAGGACCTTCCAGTCCTGCATCTGGGGGGTGACATGTTCGCTGATCCACTCCCCGACCAGGCCGATGTGCTGACTTTTGTGCGGGTTTTGCATGATCACGATGACGAGCCCGTCCAGAAACTGCTGGATAAAGCACATGAGGCCCTCGATGCAGGCGGCCAATTAATCATCGCCGAGCCGATGGCAGAAACCCCCGGATCCGACGCGATTGGCCATACCTACTTCGGACTCTACCTCTGGGCAATGGGCAGTGGCCGTCCGAGAACCGCTGGGGAGCTCAAAGTAATGATGGAAAACGCCGGTTTTGCCAACGTTAAAGAGGCCCGCAGCCCTATGCCGGTCCTCGTTCGAGTGCTGGTTGGCGAGAAAATCAATGCGTAATCTTTAGTTGACAGTTTGAATTGTCTCTTTAAACTGACACATACTGGATGCAGGTGGGAATCTGCTCTGGTTGAGGCAGATAACAAGAAGCCAGGGGAGCAAAATGCTCCGGAGCCTTTGGATGAGCCAGGTAGCAACAGCAGTGGTATTTGAGTCGCCGGGCAACCTCTCGTTACGCGAGGTTGGGCTGCCAGACTGCGACCCCACTGACTGCCTGGTGGAAGTGGACTGGTCCGGGATCAGTACCGGTACTGAGCGTCTACTTTGGGACGGTCGAATGCCACCCTTCCCGGGCCTCGACTATCCGCTGGTACCGGGTTACGAGAGCGTGGGTAGAGTTCTGACGGCAGGCAGTGAATCAACCGTGGAAGCCGGCAGCGTCGTTTTCGTGCCTGGGAGCCGAGGCTTCCAGGATGTAGCCGGTCTTTTTGGTGGTGCAGCGAAACAGCTTGTTGTCGATTCCAAGCGGCTGGTACCGCTGCAGGCGTCAACCGGTTCAGAAGGCGTACTTCTCGCTCTAATAGCCACCGCCGTTCATGCCATCAAGCGCTTCGAGAACGAAGAGCTTCCCCAATTAATTGTAGGTCATGGCGTGCTGGGCCGCTTGGTGGCTCGCATTTGCGTAGCCCTGGGCGCGGAGGATCTCTGCGTTTGGGAGCAAAATCCAGCGCGACGGGATAATGACGGTAGCTATCGGGTCCTCGATCCCAGTGATGACAGTCAAAGTCACTACCACCGAATCTGCGATGTCTCCGGCGACTCAAGCATACTCGGTACGCTACTGCCCCACCTGTCCAAAACCGGCTGCATTGTCCTGGCGGGCTTCTACCACAAGCCACTCCAGTTTGACTTCCCCGTTGCCTTCATGGCGGAGGCGACACTGCGGATCGCTGCCGAATGGCAACCATCGGATCTCGAGCTTGCTCAAACGTTGCTGCAAAACGAACGCATCATCGTGGAAGACCTGATTACACACCAATACACCGCCCAGGAGGCTGCACCGGCCTACGACCGGGCATTTTCTGATCCTTACTGCCTGAAGATGATCCTCGATTGGAGATCGTTATGAGTCCCAGCGAAGCTGCACAAGTCTATGACCCCGGCCTGGAGGCCAGCGGCGAACGCGCCGAAATGATCGCCAGTTCGGCACAGGAGGCACCAAAAACCCAAATCATCGCCATTTACGGCAAAGGCGGCATTGGTAAGAGTTTTACCCTGTCCAATCTGTCCTACATGATGGCCCAGCAGGGGAAGAAAGTGCTCCTGATTGGCTGCGACCCCAAAAGCGATACCACCTCCCTGCTCTTCGGAGGTAAAGCCTGTCCGACCATCATTGAAACGGCATCCGCTAAAAAAGCAGCCGGTGA
>JAKMEU010000037.1 GCA_022425845.1 Luminiphilus sp.
CGACACCCGCAGCGAGGGCTGATTGGTTAAACCTGAGGTCTTTCTTGAGTGGGTCATACGTCATGGCTTGGTTCCCTTTCTCATAGAACTGGTGGTTGTCCATCTTTTCGTGTCGCTGTAACGCGACTTTTTATTCGCTATTCGTCCTCTGGGCTACGCAGTGATTCCCGGCACTTCCCGGGCGCTCCCTTGAACAAACAAGAGGCCTCTCCCTACGACCTGCGCCGGTCAACACATCGCGCAGACGGCTGAGTGTGACGCACTGCGAGCAACTTATCCCGACTTCCGTCATCTTTGGCCGATGCAGGACAAAATGCAAGTACCAATTTGGGCTGTGAACCACCTCTCAAAACCAACAGGGGCCGCGGCCTTCCGGGAAGTAAAAACCGCCCCGCACACATTCCAGCGACCGACATCAATCGGGAAGTGGGTCCTCAGCGTCCTCTTCTGGAGTCTCCTCTGGCAAGGCTTCCTCAGTGGCTGCAGCCGTATCGGCGGTGTCCTCCGGCGTTGCGCAGGCATCAGCCCGCTGAACCTCAATGGCACCCGATGCTGTCCACTGTGGCTGAAAATCCTCAAACCCGGTGAATACAAGCTCAGCATCCCCGGTCAAAACCACCTGCAATGACCGGCGACGAATCTCGGCCTGGCCACCGCCGGCACTGATACCCGCCGTGTCACGGGGCCTGAACAGAAACACGTGGATAGGCGTATCGGTGGGCAGAACCTTGGTTTTAGGCTTGCTGGACGCGAATACCCCGCCCATGAAATCTTTGGCCCCCGGTATGTCGTTGTATCCCGGGCAGCCATCGCTCGCATTGAAAAATTTGAACTTCGCATTGAAAGCGCCGCCTTCAATAGCAATACCCAGCTGCGCATCTTCGGCATGGCCCAGCCCGGCAATCAGTAGACCCAGCACAAGCACCGCAGGCCGCGAGGACGACTTCAAAAAAACGGCTAAGCGCCCCACGCCGACAACGGCGTTTTGAGTGCCCGCGTTGTAATGATCGACAAGCTTCATCGGTCCAGCCCTCTCAGTGAGACCAAAGTGCGATGGCCGGCTCAGAGAGAGAAAGCCTGCGCAATTTTATTGATGGGGGTCTGACCCGCATCCCAGGCATCCACAACCTCTTCTGGCATCGCCTCATCATCGAGCACCTCTTCAATCGCATCAACGGCCTGCATCACCTGCTTGGCTTCCGCCGTCGCGGGCCTACCCTTTTTGATGTTACTGCTCAGCGCCTTACTGGCACTAGCCAAGGTTTTAAGCTCAGCCCGCGCCGCTTTCACATCATCCTTCAGCTCGCTGACTTTCTTTGACCCCTTATACAGTACGCTGTCAAAGTCTTTCGCAAAGCCAGCGGCATCCTGGGCCGCCTCGGCCAACTCCTGATCACCAATGCGACGCACCGCAGGATCGTCGCCCAGGGGGAACTCCTCACCATACGCCCCGGCGAGTTGCTGCAGGCTACCGGCATAGACATCCCATTCGTTAACGCCTTTGACGTCTGGATTGTCCTGAAAATATTGGTGCATCACCGAAGAACGGGTGAGAATCTCCGTCGCCTCTGCACTGGCGGAGTATTGACCCGTAAAGCGTTCATACAGGTGATCAATAGCATCACCGAGATCGCTGAAATAATCCCGCACCATCAGTTCGCCTGATGGACCCCGCAATACACTTTTCTTGAATTTGGATGGCAGGGCTTTTTCAACAGCCTTCTCCTGTTTGGCGAGGGTTTTCGCCAACTCCTTGACCTGCTTATCCGACATCCTCGCGATCGGATCGGCATGGGCTCCGATAAAGCTGAGCACACACATGCCCATGAGTAAAAGTCCCGCCGCTCTCTGCGCCCACGTCATGGTCATTCTCCTGTTGGCTTTGAATGCCTAGCTTGTAAATTTGTTTGAGATAAATGCGCTGCCGGTAGCACGCTACCATATCAGCCGTCCTGCGCAAGACAGCGGCGCTATCATGAAAACAAATCAAGAATCAGCGCAGCGCAGCGTCATGAACGGGCAGCGGTTTGTGGTACAACCACACCAGTGCGCAACCCAGCAGCAGTACCGGCGGGAGCGTGCTGATAATCACGGCATGCCACCCCAGTTGATTGAGCACGGCACCCGCTGCAAAGCTTGCCAGTGCGGAACTACCAAATATCGCAGCATCGTTATAACCCTGGGCATGAAATCGATTCGCCGGGTTGGCCGCCTCCACCAACAGGGTGGTACCGCCCACGAAAAGAAAATTCCAGCCCACACCCAGGAGCAACAGGGCCAGGCCATAATGCGCCACCGTTTTCCCCGACAGCGCAGACAGCAAGGTCAGCAGGAAAACCACAACACCCAACGCCATCAGTGCCCTTGCGCCAAAACGGGAGATTAACCACCCGGACGCCAGGGATGGCAGATACATGGCGAGTACATGAATGCGGACAACCGCCGCTGTATCCACGAGGGTATGGCCGTCAAGAACATGCATGGAGACCGGGGTGGCGGTCATGACAAACGTCATGAGGCCCTGCCCCAGTACGCCCCCCGCGACAGCCAACCAGACCAGGGGGTGAAGGGTTTTGACATCGAGTCGCCCACCGGCCGCCACTGACCTGTCTGCATCTCCGCCGGCTGTCAGTGAAAGGCGCGACAATAATGGAATCGCCAGGCAAAACAGCATGCCCGCCCCCAGCAGGGCACCCTGCAAATTTCCGTCAGGAAAAATATAGCCAGCTCGGGCAACCAGCTCAGGGCCAATAATCGCACCACCCACACTTCCCATAAGCAACACAGATACCGCGAGCCCGGCACGCTCCGGCGCCACGGTTTCGGTGGCGGCGTAACGAAATTGTTGGCTGAAAGCGAGGCTGATACCCAGTAGGGCCGTGCCGAGACAATAAGTCGAAAACGACGCCTTTTGCAGTCCCCAGAACCCCATTGCACAGGACAGCAGCGCCACACAGGCAGCAGCCACGAACCCGGTGCGGCGCCCGACCTTCTGCATCAGCCGTGCAGCAGGGAAGGCTGCCAAAGCGGTGCCCAACACCATCAGCGAAACAGGCAACGTAGCGAGGGACGCCGTAGGTGCCAGTTGCGTGCCGATTATGCCCGCCATGGTGACGGTCATCGCACCCGCTGAAACAAAAATCACCTGACTGCCCAACAGTAACATCAGGTCCGCGTTTAGGAGGTCATACCGACCACGCCTGGCCATTATCGACACCGCTCAGTAAGCACTGCGGCCTGACGCTTCCTGGAACTCATCGTAGAGGCTGCGTACCTGTTGCGCAAAAGTGCCGGCCTGAATAGGCTTGGTGAGGTAGTGGTCACACCCCGCACTGCGGCAGCGGTCAACATCTTCCTTGAGCGCAAAGGCCGTGAGTGCGATGACCGGGACGTCGGGCTGCATCCGCTTCAGGTGCCCCGTCGCTTGATACCCGTTCATGACCGGCATTTGCATGTCCATCAACACCAGGTCGGGGACCGAAGAGCTGCCAAGCAAGCTCTCAAACCGCTGAACACCTTTGGCACCATTGACGCAACGGGTGAACTGCGCGCCTGCCCCCGTCAGCAGCACTTCCAGCAACAGGGCAATGGGTTCACTGTCTTCACAACACAGGATATGGAGTCCCTCTAGGGGTTGTTCGCTATTGACCACGTCTGTTTCCTTGAGCACCGGGGAAGGTCCTGACTGTAAAAAAGGATTGGGTGCTGCTGCATCCGACCAACTCACGCCTTCAGGCAGGGCGCAGGGCAGTATCAATACAAATTCTGAGCCCTCACCCAGCGTCGAGATCACTGAAATATCGCCGCCCAAGGCCTTGATAAACTGATACGTCAGTGCCAGCCCAAGACCCGTACCCTCAATGCCCGCCAATCGGGTGGTATCGTGGACTCGATTAAAGGGCACAAAGAGTTTATCCAGCTGCGTGGTATCAATGCCGATACCCGTATCACGAACGCTAACTTTAAGGGATGAATGCTCCGGGAGCTGCTCTGCGGAGACGGTCACGGTGATACTGCCCGCCTCGGTATACTTGATCGCGTTACTCACCAGATTGACGATGATTTCGCGGAACTTGACCCGATCAGTCGCCAGTCTGTCCGGCACTTCACCGACGAACTGGCATGTCAGCGTTAACCCTTTGGTGTTGGCACGCGCCCTCAAAATCTCTACCGAATCACCGACAAGGCTCTGCAATGCCACCTCCTCGGTGTTCACCTCGACCATGCCATTTTCAACCGAGGACATGTCCAGAATGTTACCGATCAAATCCTGCAGGTAATCCGCATTAACGGTCAGCTGACTGCGCCACTTAAACTGCTCTTCACTGTCGCCTTTGCCGTCTGCAAGCAGCCCGGCAAAGCCTACTATTGCGGTCATAGGCGTGCGAATCTCATGACTCATGTTGGCCAGGAAGCTGGTCTTTGCCTCCGATGCGGCCTCTGCTGCAAGGCGTGACTCTCTCAACTCTTCCGCCTGTAATTCCAGCTGGAGTCGCGCCTTCTCAAGGCGCTCCACTGTACTTTCCAGTCGCTCCATTGCCAGAGCCGTCTCTATCCGGTTGGAGGCCAACGAAGCGATGGTGGTAAAGAGCTGAATATCTTCATCACTGAAGAAATTGGCTTCCGGGTGCTCCGAGTCCAGAACCCCGATAATGCGACCCGCATGTGTTATGGGGACAGCCAGCTCAGACAGCCGAAAATCATCGTCTTTGATGTAGCGCGGGTCCCGTCGCGCATCTCCGACGCACTGGACCTCGCCTGTTTTCGCCACGTGGCCCACTATGCCCTCGCCCACCGGGATCGTAATTTCGTGGAAGATTTCTCTGTCCACGGGGTTTTTGGGGCCGTGGGCGGCGACCTGCCTCAGCGTGGCGCCGTCATCGGACACCAGATACACCACGCAATCGACGAAGCCCAGCTCTGCGATCGCGGTCTTGGCGATGTTCCAGACAATATCGTCCAGGGTGCTAAACCGGGATTGGCGCAGGGTAAATTGGTGCAGTATGTCGAGATAGCGTCGCCGGGCTATCTCGCCGGTGGGCGCCAAACCCCTGTTCAGGGTGTCCGTCACCCGGCCTCCCACCACCCTATAGGGTCGGGCGCCCTGGCTGAGCCAGCTGACCCGACCAGCGGACCCACTGGCCCAAGTTCGGAAGCAAACCAGGAGCTATAGTCGGTGTCGGTATCGGTATCGGTTAAATACTGCAAGCCGACGTCATTCACTGATGAAGTCCTCGCAGGATTGCGGCTGGCCATCGACCACGCTCTGGATGCACTCGATGATCTGGTCCCGTACCAGATTAATCGGCGCACCCGAGTCAACGGAGGTGTAGTCATCGATCGCCACATAGGCACCGATACCGCGTCCGGTGTCGATGAAACTGATGGCGCCAAAGGCGCCAGGATCATCAAAAACCCCCGGGTGTTCCGTGGAGATCCACCAACCCATGCCGTAGGGCACAGGGTCAGATTCAACCACCCCTCCCAGATCCACCTGCATAGTCGCTACTGCCTCTTCACTGAGCACCCTGGTTGCACCGCAGTAACCTCCGTTGAGATGCACCTGCAGCAACTTCGCGTAGTCCGCCAGGTTGGTGATGGCACCCCCCTCGACGCTGGGATTTTGCGTCCCCAATAAGCTGTCCGGTGAGCCCTCCCAACGAGTCAGGTCCTGCCACATGTTGCCAAAAGTAAACACCTCAAGATCGCAGGGCTCACCCAGGTAGCGGTCTACCAACTGATTCCACTCGGCGTTGGCGGCCACCGATGCCGTCAGGCCCGCCAGTTGCCATTGGCTGCCGCCATAGTCGAAAACCGTACCCGCAGCCTGGGTGTCGGGTAATTCGGTGGTGAACAGCACTTCGCCGCAACTTTCCAGGGTGTATAGGGACAGAAAACTGAACTGGCAAAGGTGGTCGCCGTAATCGTCCAGGAGGCGCAGTCCCGGGATGCCCGAGGTGTTGCTCACCATTTGCCTTGGCGTACGGTCTCCGTAGACACCTTCGTAAGGCAGAACCTCGCCGATCGGTTGATCCATACTGAAGTTCACCTCTGGATCCTCAGCCGCCGCCAGCATGGTCATCACCGCGGGCACTTTGCTGGTGGAGGCCAGCATCACCACCAGATCCTCGCTGTGGTCGCCGAACGTAGCCGTGTGCAGGACGCCATCGGCGTCCACCACGACATAGCTGATACCGTCAAATATTGGGCTGTTGTCGAGAAAACCCTGAAAAGCCGCGTCTACCGGGGAGAAATCCAGTCCGGCGGGGGGCGGTTGGGACGACTGTTCGCCCTGCCGAACCGACTGGACCGTGTTCAGCAATCCCATAAAACGGTTCTGTGACGCAGCAACAGAGCCGGCCGCTGCCAACAGCACGGTCGTGAGAACAAATACAATCGCGCTTTTCATGTTCCCCCCAATATCGGTCCCGCCCTTGGCCCCAGTGTAAAGATGTCGCTACGGCCCGGTCAGCCCACCGATCACAGGGCCATCAACCCATTGCAATGGGCCACAACGGAAATCGGCTCAGCTACCGTCCTATGGACGCTGTCAGTCCGGTGCAGCAGCCAGGTCCTCCCGCACATAGCGGGCTGCAATAACATAATGAATGCCCGACCAGACCAGCGCCAGCGGCACCAGCAGCAGCAGTGCGTAGCGCAGCGATTCAATACCGTAGGTGGGTTGTAGCAAATCACTGAGCAAACCCACCGATGAGGGCCCTGCGCCGAGGCCAATAATATTGAGAATAAAAAATAAGATGGCAGAGGACAGGGCGCGCATGCGCAGGCCCACCAGGCCATGCACTGTCGCGATCGTGGCGGCGAGATAGGCATTGGACAGCACCGCCGGCACGATGGCCATGGTCAGTGCGAAGTAGGGGTCAGTCGCAAAGTAATAGACGCCAAATTGAAAAGGTACTGCTATCGCGCAGGCCATCGCCGGCATCCACATATACCATCGCCGGTCCCGGCGACCCAGCCGGTCGGCCACGACCCCACAACCAAAAACGCCAATCGCCCCACCGACACCGATAATAAGTGCCAGCCAGGTGCCGAGTTCACCGGTGGGCATCTGGTAGCTGCGAATCATGTAGGAGGCAACCCAATTGGCAACGCTGTAACCGGCAAAGGCGTTCATCGCTGCGCCCATGGCCATATGGCGGAATGACCGACGCTGCCAGAGAAGCGAAATAACAGCGCCTATCGAGGCGCTCTGCTCGGAAACCTCACGCTGCTCATTGAGGCCCCGTATGGGCTCGGCAAGGGTGAAGCGAACCAAGAGCGCCAGCAAGATACCGGGCAGCCCCACCACCAGAAAAGCCACTCGCCAGCCAAAGAACTCATTGAGCCAGCCACCGAAGAGAAACCCGAACAGGATGCCAAAACTAATGCCGGTCGAATAAAAACCCAGCGCGCCTGCTCGGGACTCGGGCGGGAAGATATCAGAGATCATCGAGTGGGAGGGCGGGCTACCACCCGCTTCGCCGACACCCACACCAATCCGGGCGAGCAGGAGCTGCCAGTAATTCTGGGCAAAACCGCTGATGGCCGTCATGAAGCTCCAGACAAACAGGGATAGGGAGACAATATTGCGTCGGTTACTCCGGTCTGCCCAGCTTGCAATGGGCAGACCTGCGGTGACGTAAAAAACTGCAAAGGCGAAACCGGTGAGCAGGCCGAGCTGCGCATCGCTCAGCAGGAGCTCGGCTTTGATTGACTCCTGCAGGATCGCGAGCAACTGCCGATCAATGAAATTGAAGCTGTACACCACCGTGAGGGTGCCCAAAGCGTAATACGCAGCCCGGGAGCTGCGATAGGGATTGGCGTTGTTGTTCTGCCCGGCTTCTGAAGCCTCGGAGGTAACCGCATCCGTCATGAAATATCCTGTGTATTTTGGGGTCCGCAAACGCCACATCCGGTGATTGGGTGCTGCATCTATCAACCCGGGGTTGTCGAACCCATGAACCAAAAAAAACCTGCGTTCCGACCTTGAAATCTCTCGACACTCGGGTGAGCGAGACTTCAGAATCCGCGCATTAAAAATATAAGATCTGACGCGGAGCACCATACGATGAATGCAGATAGAAGCCCACCCCTCCTGACGCTGGGCCCCCGAGTACGCAAATCCCCCTTTTTCGACGCAACGATGGCCGCTGGCGCCAAGTCGTTCACGAATTACAACCATATGTATATGCCGACGAGCTACGGCAACACGACCGACGAATACTGGTCCATCGTGCAGGGTGTCAGCCTGTGGGATGTCGCGGCGGAGCGACAGATTGAAATCAGCGGGCCCGATGCAGTGGCCTTCACGCAACTTCTCACACCCCGTGATATCGAACAATGTCCTGTCGGCCGCTGCCGTTACGTTATCTTTCTTGATGATGCAGCGGGAATCGTCAACGACGCGGTTCTCTTTCGTCTTGAAGATAATCGCTTCTGGCTGTCGCCGGGTGATGGCGATGTGCTGCTCTGGGCAAAGGCCGCCGCCGCAATGAGCTCCCTCGATGTGACGGTTCATGAGCCCGATGCCTCACCGCTTCAGCTTCAGGGGCCACTGGCACCCCGCGTCGCCCACAAACTGTTTGGTGAGCTCGCTGTTGAGCTGGGTTATTACCACTGCCGCGAAGTAAGCCTCGAGGGCATTCCACTGGTGCTGAGCCGCACCGGCTGGAGCGGCGAACTGGGCTACGAACTTATCCTCCAGGATGGTCGACGGGGTACCGAACTCTGGGACCTGTGTATGTCAGCGGGCGCTGAATTTGGCATCAGACCCGCCTGCCCATCCCTGGCTCGAAGCGTCGAGGGCGGGATGCTGTCTTACTGCTCTGACATCACCCTTAATGACAACCCCTTTACCATCGGCATGGATCGTCTTCTCGATATCGACAAACCACAGGACTATATTGGCAAAACAGCGTTGCAGACCATCGCTCGGGAAGGCACATCTCGCCGGTTGGTTGGTGCCAACTTCGGGGGCGATCCGGTGAGACCCAATGAACACTTCCTGCCCGTCACGGTGGATGATCAAGCCATAGGACACATAACGCGCTGTGTGTACTCCCCCAGGCTTGAACACAACATTGCACTGGTAAATTTGCCCGTTGAATATGCGCTGCCGGGCACAGCGATTGACCTCGATCTGCCAGAGGGCAGGCGTGCCGCCGAGGTGGTATCCCTTCCGTGGTTTCCATCGGAAAAGAAAATTCCGGTCTGGTAGGTAGCCGTCCCGGCCGTGAACAGCCCTGACAACCGCCGGGGTTCTGTTACCTTGTAAGGATTGCCATTCGCACCGAGACCCAAAGCATGCTGAAACTCAAACTCCACGCCTGCTCCAAACCCGTGCTGATGTGCCTGGGCCTTGTCGCACTGGCATCCGCACTGCCCGCCGAAATCAGTCATGCCGAAACGACCGAACGGGCCCGCAGTCTGGGTATTCCATTCCCGGGCATGCCCGGCCCCCTGAACGCCATTACCGATGTGGCGGGTGTCGAGGTCGGGCATACCACCCTGATCGCGGGCGCAGGCCAACTGGTACGGGGAGAGGGCCCTATTCGAACGGGCATCACAGTGGTTCACCCCAGGGGCAGGGACAGCACGGAGGCGGTCTATGGCGGATGGTTCACACTCAATGCCTCGGGTGAGATGACGGGCACCACCTGGCTGGAGGAACGTGGCTTGATCGATGGGCCGATCGGCATCACCAATACCCACAGCGTGGGTATAGCGCGGGATGCGTTTGTCGCCTGGATGGTGGATCAGCAATGGCCGGCGCTCTGGCATGCCCCTGTGGTCGCGGAGACCTACGACGGCGCCCTGAACGACATCAATGGGCAGCACCTTAAACCCGAACACGTGCGGCAAGCACTCCAGAATACCAGTGCCGGACCCCTGCTGGAGGGCGCCGTCGGTGGCGGGACCGGCATGGTGTGCAACGGCTTTAAAGGCGGGATAGGCTCTGCATCCCGGGTTTTTGCAGTCGCTGACCAACCCTTTGTTGTCGGTGTACTGGTGCAGTGCAACTACAACTGGGGCGGTAAGGATCTGCGTCTCGGTGATCGCTGGGTAGCTGAGGACCTTCCCGTGGGCCAGCACTGCTATGTCGACCCGGGAATAGCGCCGCAAAACCCCTGGTTCCCCTATTGCAGTGGAAAAACGCTGCAACAGGACAGCCCGACTCGTGACGGCTCGATCATCGTCATTGTTGCCACCGATGCGCCGGTTTTGCCCCACCAGCTGAGGCGCATCGCCAAGCGCCCGTCCCTTGCTCTGGGGAGGCTGGGCGCCATCAGCAACCCCGGCTCCGGCGATATCTTCGTGGCTTTCTCAACCGGCAATAAGGGTGCAACAGGCGAGGACCGGTTCAATCAGGTAGAACAGTTCCCCAATAACGCCCTGGAGGACCTGTTCCGCGCCACCGTGCAGGCGACCGAAGAAGCTATCGTGAACGCCATGGTGGCTGCGGAAACCATGACCGGTGCCGATGGGCTGCGCGTACACGCCCTGCCCCATGATCAGGTGCGAAACCTGTTTTCAGAATAGCGGCGTGACGCGACACACCGGCATCCTCCCGTCGACCCGGCTGCATCGCCGAACCCAATAGGCGACCACTAACGGTTACTGATCCAGAGCGTTTGATAGGGCTCAAGCTCAAGCGTGGGATTGAGGTCATCCAGGGTCATCCCCGTAATCAGGTCATGCCAGGAATCCGTGACGATCAGGTTGAGTGCCTGGACGGCAAGCGTCTGTGGCTGGTCACTGATGTTATAGACACAAAAAATGCTCTGGCGCCGGTCAGCGCTCTGGCGCCAGAAACCAAACAGTGCATCACCAAGATGCAGCGTGTACTGGGTGGCGTTGGGGTGAAATGCAGGCTGTTCCTGACGCAGGCGAATAAGCCGCTTGAGCGCTACAAATACCTGATGGTGTGTCGACTGCTGATCCTCAAGAGCTGCCGATAATTCCGACAGCTGCCACTGATGACGGTTGATCGCCCGGTTTTGGCTGGTGTGTTTCACCCGCTCAAGGTCATTGCGGGTACCGAACAGCGAGTGCAGATAGAAAGCCGGTACACCCTCGAGTCCCAGCATGACGGTATGAGCGCAAATAAAGCGCGCCGCTGCCCATTGATCGGGTCCCCGCGTGGTTCCCTGCAGGGCATCGAATAACGCAATGTTCACTTCGTAAGGCCGACTCCCTCCCTCCGGCGTCTGGCGTCGGGAGACCAGTCCACCGAAGCCTTCCAGGGTACTGATCATGCTGGACAGATCGGCTTCGCTGAGCAGGCCTTCAACAGGCCGCAGACCAATGCCATCGTGAGATGCGATGAAATTGAAATAAGTGGTGCCGTCCTGTGCCGGCGGCATACGCATCATCCACCGGCGCAGATACCGGCTGGTGCCGCTGATAAGGCTGTGCACCAACAGCGGCGGCAGCGAAAAATTGTAGATGGCATGGGCTTCATTCGCATTACCGAAGTAGGACAGATTTTCGGTATTGGGCACATTGGTCTCTGTGAGCACAATCGCATCGGGCTGTGCGCACTCGATTAAGGTTCGGAACAGGCGGATCAGTTCATGGGTCTGCGGCAGGTTGATACAGGGCGTACCCGATAGCTTCCACAGGAAAGCCACCGCATCGAGACGAAAAATGCGAACCCCGGCGTCCAGGAGCTGGCGAATAATCTTGGCAAATTCCTCCACCACTGCAGGATTACCGAAGTCGAAGTCAACCTGGTCAGCGCTGAAGGTACACCACACCGAGCGCTCCCCCGCGTCGGTTTTTACAGTTTCCAGCAGGGGGCTGGTTCGGGGGCGAACGACGCGCGAAAAATCAAAATCGGCATCGGGCACGTAGAAGTAATCTGCTCCGGGGTGCGCCCCGCGCCGAAAATTTTCGAACCAGCGCGAGCGGCTCGAACAGTGATTCAGCACGAGATCCGCCATCATCCGATAGTCGACGGCCAGTCGCGTAATGTCAGACCAGTCTCCCAGCGCCTCGTTCACACTGGAATAATCCAGTACCGCAAAACCGTCATCGGACGTCCACGGGTGAAAAGGCAGAATATGAACCCATGAAACGGCAGAACCCACCTGCTGGGTCAGGAACCCATGTAACACCGCCAGTGGCATCTGGTCTGGCGCCTGAATGCTGTCGCCATAGGTGATCAGGGCGATGTCGGATTCACCCCAGAGATTGCGGTGGGGCGGCGGCGGGTTCTGATCGGCGCTCAGTCCCACGGCAGCGAGCAGCCGCGTCACCCAGACGTCACGTTCCGATGCCGTAAACGTGCCGGAGTACAGCGCCTGCAGATGCTCCCGCAGGCGATCAGTGAGCGCCATGGTCAGGCCCTTATCGCGCGGCGCGCCTCACTCAGGTCGGACACCTTCGATTGAGCCAGAAACTCCTGATGATCAGCCTCTACGGCCTCGATCAGGTCATCAAATACTGTGGGCATCGCGCTCACGACCCGGTTCCAGGTGGGTATGAAGGGCGCATCCATCGGGCGCTCCAGGAAGTGCCGGCCGGCTTCCATAATATTTTCAGCAAATAGCTCTATCGCCTCTTCCTCGCCATGAATATCAAATTGCAGACCGTTCATAATGGCATCGTTACGATAGGCCTCGGTCAAATCCAGGGCGAGGCGGTAATACGTTGCTTTGACCGTCCTGAAGGTTTCCTGATTGAACACCGTCCCCTGAATCGCCAGCTTGCGGAAAATAGACTTGGCGATATCTAGCGACATTCTGGACAGGCCGCCAGCGGGGTCATCAATGGAGAGCTTTTGGTGTTTGTGATCATAGTTTCCGGCAATGTCGACCTGGCAAATCCGCTTGTTGTTGTTACTTCGATAGACCTCCGATACCACGCCAATTTCCAGTCCCCAGTCACTGGGAACCCTCAGGTCGCAAAGGGCATCGCGGCGGAACGCAAATTCACCCGCAAGAATGTAGCGGTAACTGTCGAGATAGTTCAGATAGGCAGACTCCCCCAACACCTGCTTGAGGGCCCGCACCATGGGTGTCACCAACAGACGGCAGACCCGACCGTTAATTTTG
>JAKMEU010000042.1 GCA_022425845.1 Luminiphilus sp.
CGCTGCTGCTCCCCCCCAGACAGCATCGTGGGATAATGGCCCAGCCGCTCGCCCAAACCCACCCGATCGAGATAAGCCTCCGCCCGGCCCAAAGCGTCCTCCTGGCCAGCGAGTTCCAATGGCAACATGACGTTTTCAAGGGCAGTGAGAGCCGGGAGCAGTTGGAAGCTCTGGAACACGAACCCCACTTTCTCTGCTCGGAGCGCCGCCCGGGCATCCTCATCAAGTTCTCCCACAGGCTGATCGTCAATGACTACATCACCCGCCGTCGCGACATCAAGTCCCGCCAGCAACCCCAGCAGGGTTGATTTACCCGATCCCGACACACCGACTATCGCAGCCGTATCACCCTGCTTGATTTCGAAGCTAATGCCCCGCAGGATTTCCAGTGTTCCGTCCGCGACGGGAACGGATTTCTGGAGATTAATGGCTTTGATCATATGCAGACGCCTCCGGCGACTATTACGGCTTGGCACCGGGCATGGATTCGTCCTGCTTATTTTCCTGAGCATGCTGACGATTTCCCAGGGGGCCCAGACCCGGACCGGCACCATCCTGGTGCTGGGCGACAGCATTAGCGCCGCTTACGGCATGGACCTTGACCAGGGCTGGGTTGCGCTGCTGCAGGATAGCCTAAACGCAAGCCATCCCGGCTGGACAGTGGTGAACGCCAGTATATCCGGGGACACCACCGGCGGGGGGCTGCAGCGGCTACCGGCACTGCTTCAGCGTCACGCGCCTGAGGTTGTTATCATTGAGCTCGGTGGAAATGATGGTCTGCGTGGATATCCCATCCCCACGCTCAGGGAGAATCTAACCAAAATGACCGAGTCTGCAAAAGCCCGGGGCAGTCGCGTCCTCCTACTGACTATGGAGATTCCGCCCAACTTCGGCAGGCGCTACACCACACTGTTCCGCGACAGCTATTCTGAAGTCGCTGACAACACCGGTGCTGCAGTAGCGCCCTTTATTCTCGACGGCATAGCCCTCTCACCCGGGTCGATGCAAGCTGATGGCATTCATCCCACGGCGTCCGCCCAGCCCCGATTGCTCGCCAACGTGCTTCCCTACCTCAGTCCAATACTGGACGCAGCGGGAGCTCAGCAGTGACAGGCCGCGAGCAAAGCGAGCTGCAGAAACGCGTTGAGGTCATCATATTTGGCACCACAACCCCGGCTGGTAAAGCCTTTGACCTGGCCCTGTTGGGGTTGATTCTCGCCAGCGTCGTGGTTGTGATGCTGGACTCGGTTCTTGTCTACCACAATCGCTACGGTGCGCTGTTCTCGGATCTGGAAATGGCGTTTACCCTAGCGTTCACCGCTGAATACCTGGTAAGGATATGGTCGGTTCGTAATCGCCCCGCCTACATCACCAGCTTCTGGGGTGTAGTAGATCTGATGGCAGTACTGCCAACCTACATCGCGCTGGTCATACCTGAAGCGGCTCCGCTTCTCATCATTCGCTTGATACGGGTGATGCGTATCTTCCGTGTGCTGCGGCTTCTGGAGCTTTTTGCCGAGCTGACAGAAATTCTGAAGGTGTTGCGTAACACGGCCCGTACCATCCTGGTATTCTTCGTATTGGTGATGATCGTAGTCGTCGTATTCGCCTGCCTCATCTATGTCGTTGAGGGGCCCGAACACGGCTTCACCAGTATTCCCATGAGCGTCTACTGGGCAGTCGTGACGATCACGACGGTGGGTTACGGCGACCTGACCCCACAGACCGGACTGGGCAAATCAATCGCCGCTTTTGGCATGCTGGTCGGATACTCCATATTGGCCGTACCAACCGCCATCATCACCACTAAATTGTGGGAACGGCTGAACAAGCGTCGCCTGCTCTATGTGAACTGGAACTGTCCCGTTTGCTCGGGCGGCGAGCATGCCCCCGATGCCGAATTCTGCAAACACTGCGGTGGCGAACTGGACATGCCCGAGTCTGTGAGGCAAGCCGCCCTTCAACAGGAGAATTCATGACCTTGGGTCAGTCATCGCGTTCATTATCTCGCACACGCGAACCCGAGCCACCGCCCCGCCCCATCTTCAGCTACCGGAAGTTTTGGGCTGAATGCCTCGGGCCGGCGCCCTTCCTTCCAACCTGCCGTGAGGAAATGGAACAGCTGGGTTGGGATAGCTGCGATGTGATCGTGGTGACCGGTGATGCCTATGTCGATCATCCCAGCTTTGGCATGGCGGTCATTGGCCGCGTACTTGAGGGGCAGGGATTCCGAGTGGGCATTATTGCCCAGCCCGACTGGCAAAGCGCTGAACCTTTCAAAGCACTGGGCAGACCCAATCTGTTTATGGGCATAGCCGCTGGCAACATGGATTCCATGATCAATCATTACACCGCTGATCGTAAGCGCCGTAACGATGATGCCTATACCCCCGGGGACCAAGCGGGGAAACGACCCGATCGGGCCGTCACGGTTTACAGCCAAAGGGTGCGAGAGGCCTACCGTGACGTGCCTATCGTAATTGGCGGTATCGAGGCCAGCCTCCGGCGTATCGCGCATTACGATTACTGGAGCCAGAAGGTACGCCGATCTGTCCTGCTCGACGCAAAGGCGGATATTTTGCTCTTCGGCAACGCCGAGCGCGCCATTGTGGAACTCAGCCATCGCCTCGCCGCGGGTGCGTCTATCGATGCCTGTCGTGACATACGGGGAACCGCCTTCGTAACGAAAGGACCGGAACCAGGCTATCGGGAGCTGCGCTCAACAGATGTGGACAACCCCGGGCCCGTGGACATCCATCCCAACCCCTATGAGGGTATGGCTCCGGCCCAGTGCGATGTCGATGCGGGGTCGGGAGAAGACGCTGACGTGCAGCCCCTTCGCATCGCCCCCATTACGGATGACCTGCCCTCGGTGATTCGGATACCCGGGTTCGAACAGGTCCGAGAAGACCCCGTCCTCTATGCCCATGCCTCCCGGGTGCTTCACAAGGAGACCAACCCCTATAACGCGTTGCCCCTGATTCAGCGCCATGGCGACCGCGACGTTTGGATCAACCCCCCTCCGATTCCCCTTGAAACCGAGGAGCTCGATTGGGTCTTTGAGCTCCCCTATGCACGCCGCGCCCATCCCCACTATGGCGACGCAAAGGTACCGGCCTTTGAGATGATTCAGCACTCGGTCAATATCATGCGGGGCTGTTTTGGTGGCTGTACGTTTTGCTCCATTACCGAGCATGAGGGGCGCATCATCCAAAATCGCTCCGAGGACTCGATCATCCGAGAGGTTGAAAAAATTCGGGATACCAGCCCGGCTTTTACCGGCGTGATCTCGGATCTTGGTGGACCGACTGCAAACATGTGGCGACTCGCCTGCAAGAGCAAAGACATAGAGGCAAAGTGCCGCAAGCTCTCCTGCGTGTTCCCGGGGATTTGTAAAAACCTGAACACGGACCAAACGCCGCTGGTGTCCCTGTACCGTCGCGCAAGAAGCGTTCCCGGAATCAAAAAGGTCCTTATCGCATCAGGCCTGCGTTACGATTTGGCAGTGGAAACGCCTGAGTACGTCAAGGAACTGGTGACGCACCATGTCGGTGGCTACCTCAAAATTGCCCCTGAACATACAGAGGATGGTCCGCTGGCCCACATGATGAAACCGGGCATTGGGACCTATGACCGATTCAAGAAGCTGTTTGACACCTATTCCAAGCAGGCGGGAAAAAAGCAGTATCTGATTCCCTATTTCATAGCCGCCCACCCAGGCACACGAGACGAGGACATGGTGAATCTCGCGCTGTGGCTTAAGCAAAATAAATTTAGGGCTGATCAAGTCCAGACTTTTTACCCATCCCCCATGGCGACTGCGACGGCCATGTACCACAGCCGGCACAACCCCCTGAAGCGGGTGCGCCGGAACAGCCAGCCCCTCCCCGTCGTCAACAAGCTCAAGCAGCGGCGGCTGCACAAAGCGTTTCTGCGCTACCACGACCCGGAAAACTGGCCGTTGCTCAGGGAGGAACTCAAGCGCATGGGGCGTCGGGATCTGATCGGTAATGGCAAGTTGCATCTGGTACCACCCCGGGACCCACCCAAACGGCACCGGCGGGTAACAGGGAAAGGAGCGCCATTTGCGACCCAACATACAGGCCTGCCACCGAGACAACGCAAATGAACGCCACGGCACCAGATCACAAAGAGCCCTGCTCTGGCGATTGCCGCACTGGATTCAAAGCTGCGGGAATCGCACTGTTGGCAGCAATACACCTGCTTTCATTCGGTCTGACTGCCCACGCCAGCTCCGCTATCGTGATTGGAAAACCGCTACCGCCGGTAACGATCAACGAGGGCGGACGGGTTGTTCTCAATGGCGACGATTACTCGGTAGCGCCCTGGTCCTGGCCAGGCTCACTGGAGAAGGTTCAGGTGGTTCAATATGTGCCGGGTACCCGTCAAGGTGGCGGTCTGTATGATCCGCTGACCGAGCGCATGCAGAAGGAGCTCGATATCGAGCGCTATGAGATCACCGCGATCGTCAACCTGGATGTGACGTCGGGATTTATCAAGCCCTTTGTTCGTAGCGCCGTGGTCGATGAGCAGCGAATGTTTACCCGGGCGACACTCATCCTCGACGAACAGGGCGTTGGGCAATCTGCCTGGGACTTGCCCCAGCAGGCAACTTTCGTGGTGATGGACCGGGGAGGCGTGGTGGCCGATGTCATTCTGGGCCCCCCTTCTGAGGCAGACCTTGAACGCAGTTTTCGGGTTCTGCGCGATCTGATTCTCTCGGAATAGCTGGCCGGGTCCAATCCACAAAACACCCGACTGGCCCGTTGGATTCATCCTGCCGATAAAAGTAGCGCAACAAATTATCCGGGCAAGCAACCGCATTAATGCCACTTTGACTTCGCCACCGCAGCCGCTATCCTCCGCTCCTTTGACGCAGGCGAACCCTGCGTTTTGCACATCCGCCAACCCACAACATCGCGTGATCCCTCGCGCGAATCGGAGACCTGTATCCATGCTCACGAGAAAGAGCCACTTACCATTCGCCGCTGCCGTCATTGCTATGGCCGTTCAACACCAAGCCCATGCCGTACTGGAGGAGGTGGTGGTTACCGCAACCAAGAGACAGCAAACCCTGCAAGAGATTCCCATTGCGGTTTCCGTGGTGACAGCTGAAGCCATCGAGCAATCCCAGGTTCTTGATATCAAAGACCTTCAGACGCTGGTCCCGAGTCTGCGGGTCACGCAGTTACAGGGCAGCGCCCAGACTAACTTCATCATCCGAGGCTTCGGTAACGGCGCCAATAACCCCGGCATTGAGCCCTCGGTGGGCGTCTTTGTGGATGGTGTGTACCGCTCCCGCGTGGGCAGCGCCCTGGCCGACCTGCCCAAAGTTGAGCGCATTGAGGTCTTGCGCGGCCCCCAGAGCACCCTGTTCGGTAAGAACGCCTCGGCAGGCGTTATCAACGTGGTAACCGCCAAGCCGGATTTGGTCGCCTACAGCGGTTCCGTAGGTGCAACCGTGGGCAACTACAACCAGACCATTATCCGGGGTGATGTCACGGGCCCCTTGTCTGACAATTTTGCCTTCAGCCTGTTCGGCAGCATGAACGAGCGCGATGGCTATTTTGAGAACCTGACCACGGGCACCGAGTTCAACGAGCTCAACCGCTGGAACTTTCGGGGACAGCTGTTGTGGGCACCCTCAGATCGAGCCGAAGCGCGCCTGATCATCGACGCCGAAGAAATTGACGAAGTCTGTTGCGGTGTTGCCAACCTCGTTGATGGTCCCACTGGCGCCATCGTCAGGGCCCTGGGCGGCGATGTGGTCGGTAACGCACCCTTCGCCTACGAAAACTATCAGGACTTCGACCCCAAGAATGAGATCGAAACCAGTGGCGCTTCACTGCATATTGAGTATGACTTCGATAATTTTGCACTGACGTCCATCACATCGTTCCGAACACTGGACCAGTTCCAGTCCGGTGATGTGGATTTCACCAGCGCCCGTCTGGTGAGCGCGGAGAAGGCAGACGAACGCAACACCGAAATCGATACCTTTACCCAGGAGTTGCGGCTTACCTCTACCAGCGACGGCCCCTTTCAGTGGATGGTCGGCGCGTTTTATTTCGACGAGGAAGTCAACAATGACGAAAACTTCGGCTTGGGTCCGGAGTTTCGCGCCTATGTCGATATACTGCTCGCCGGTCTTGGTGCCCCGGGCGCCCTGGGTGGGATTGAAGGTTTCCTTGGCCTGCCACCGGGATTCATCTATGCGGACGGTACCGGCAACCAGTCGGAAACCTACACCCTGGACGACGAGACCCTCTCACTGTTCGCCCAGGTCGATTACGATCTGACGGATCGCCTGACACTGACCGCAGGCGTCAACTACACCCAGTCTGAGAAACAGGCCTCAGCCGCCGTGGTTAATGACAACTTCTTTGGCACGATTCCCCTGGCCGCCTTCGGCCTGGAGGCACTGTTGCCGGCGCAGTTTTTGCCGCCCTTCGTTGCCTACCCGAACTCAGTCGAAGATGGCCGCAGCGACGATAGCGATACCACCTACACCCTGCGCCTCGCCTATGATCTGACACCCAACGTCAGTGTCTACGGTGGCGTCAGCACTGGTTTTAAGGCGACCTCCTGGAACCTCTCCCAGGACACCGGTCCTCTCGCTCCAGACCTGGCCGCGCTGATCGCTGCGGGTGATCCCGCTCTGCCCGCCCTGACAGCATTCGGGCTGCCCCCTGGCTTTGCCAATTACCCCGGGGCTCTTGGCGACGCGACACGACTGGCTGGTCCCGAGGAGTCTGAGGTATTTGAAATTGGCCTTAAGGGTGAATGGGACACGGTGTCTGTGAACCTGGCGATATTTGCCCAGGAAATTGACGGCTTCCAGTCCAATAGCTTCACCGGCACCGGCTTTGTCCTGGCCAATGCGGGTAAGCAGTCCACCGAGGGTGTCGAGGTAGACGTCAACTGGGCGCCTACCGACGGCCTGCGGTTTGGCTTCGCAGCCACCTGGCTGGACCCCCTGTATGACGATTTTCAGGGCGCCCTGGGCATTGACGGACCGGAGGATTTTTCGGGTCGCCAGCCCTCGGGTATTCCTGAGTTTTCAGCCAACACCAACGTGACCTACAACTTCATGGCCGGCAACACCATGGGCTATGTCCGGCTTGAAAACGTCTACGAAAGTGAGGTGCAGGTAGTGGACAACATCCCGTCCTCCATTGCCTCCCGCAGGGTCAACATGGTCAACGCCAGTGCCGGTCTGACCTTTGCCAACGGCATACAGTTGAATCTGTGGGGTCGCAACCTGACCGGGGACGAGTACCTGCTATCGGCATTCCCATCGGTTGCGCAGGCTGGCAGCATCAGTGGCTACCCCAGCCAGCCTCGCACTTACGGGCTCACAGTCAAATATAACTTTGAGTAAGTACACTGGCTGACCC
>JAKMEU010000047.1 GCA_022425845.1 Luminiphilus sp.
GTCCTCTACGGGGCTGTCAGCGTCGACACGTGGCATCTTGGCATTGGGCGCTTTAATCGTCAGCTGACCGCCAAACTTGTCTTTGTTGTAATCCACCATGGCGTCTTCGAGGAAAGGCACGCTGCGCCCCTGGAAGAAGGCTCTGAAATGACCGAAATCCTCCTCAACGTCGTCGGCCTCTATGTCCCCCTCACGACAATAGGCAATGCAGGTTTCAGCCCGGGGCGTACCGGGTTGGTTGATAAACACGCGCACACCGAGCGCATCTTCCTGCTTGGACAGTAGTTCTCCGAGATACTCTCGAGCTGATTCAGTAATAGTGATCATGGGCTCTCTCGCCTGAGGTTGTAACCTTTTCAATCGTCCGGGTCGTTGAATACCCGACCTCAGCAGTAGGTTAACACATCAACGGCGTTCTTGATTTGAAACTCGGCGCTGTCATTCCATCAAAATTTTTTGATATACTGAAAATTCCACCATAATTTGTTTTTTATTCTTATGGAATATTCCAGATTCCCCGATTACACCTCCAAATCCGCCTCACTATTGCTCCAACTGCTGGACAGCCGTATCGCGGTGATCGACGGCGCCATGGGCACCATGATTCAGGACTACGGTCTGACAGAAAAGGATTACCGGGGTAATCGCTTTGCGGAACACACCGGGGACCTCAAGGGCAACAACGACCTCTTGAGCCTGACCCGACCCGACCTCATTCTGGAAATCCATCGCACCTACCTGGCTGCCGGCGCCGATATCATCGAAACCAACACATTTAATTCCAGTGTGGCGGCTCAGCTTGACTACCAATTAGAGGGCACGGTGGTTGAGCTTAATCTGGCCGGAGCCCGGCTGGCCCGGCAGGCCGCTGACGAAGCGATGCAGCAAAACCCGGACCGGCCCCGATTTGTGGCTGGCGTACTGGGCCCCACACCGAAGACAGCATCCATCTCACCCGACGTGAATGATCCTGCCGCACGAAATATCACCTTCGATGAACTACACCGTGACTACCGTGATGCGGCCCAAGCCCTCATAGAGGGCGGAGTCGACATCCTCATGGTGGAAACCGTCTTCGATACGCTCAACGCCAAAGCGGCTCTCTTCGGCTGTCGGAGTGCAATGGATGCCTGTGGCATAGAGATACCCGTGATGGTCTCTGCCACCTTTCCCGACACCAGCGGGCGCTTGCTGTCAGGACAGACAGGCGAGGCCTTCTGGCAGGCCATCGCCCATGCGAGGCCGCTCATGGTGGGCAGCAACTGTGGACGTCGCTTCAAAGAGATTCGCCCATTCCTCGAGGAACTGGCCAATACCTGCCACTGCTACTTCAGTGCGCACTTGAATGCAGGTCTACCCAATGCCTTTGGTGACTACGATGAAACACCAGAGGATATGGCCGACGATTTCTCACTTTTTGCCGAAAGCGGCTACCTCAACGCAGCGGGCGGCTGCTGCGGAACCACGCCTGCCCACATCAGGGCGATCGCCCAATCTGTCACTGACAAAGCACCTCGCTCACTGCCTGCACCACAAAACGACACGTTTCTGAGCGGGCTTGAGAGCTTTAATTTTAAAGGCAAGAATTTTGTAAACGTGGGGGAGCGATGCAACGTAACCGGGTCGGCGCGTTTCAAACGACTTATTTTGGAAGGCGACCTTGAGGCGGCGTTGGAGGTAGCAAGAACACAGGTCGAGGACGGCGCGCAAATCATCGACATCAACATGGATGAGGGAATGCTGGAGTCCGAAGAGGCCATGGTGCGCTTTTTAAATCTCATCGCCTCAGAACCCGACATCGCCCGCGTACCGATTATGGTGGACTCTTCTAAGTGGAATATCATTGAAGCCGGGCTGAAATGTATTCCTGGGAAATCCGTTGTCAACTCCATCAGTCTGAAGGCGGGCGAGGCAGAGTTTTTAGAACAAGCGGCGCTGTGCCAGCGCTACGGCGCTGCCGTTGTAATCATGGCCTTTGATGAGGCAGGTCAGGCTGACACCCTTGAGCGACGCAAATCCATCTGTCAGCGCAGCTACCAATTATTGCGCGACAAGCTTGATTTCAATCCCTTCGACATTATGTTCGACCCCAATATCTTCGCCATTGGCACGGGGATCGAATCTCACAACAACCACGCCGTAGATTTTATTGAAACCACCCGCTGGATAAAGGCAACACTGCCCGGCGTCCGGGTTTCAGGCGGCGTCTCCAACGTTTCGTTCTCATTCCGGGGAAACAACCCGGTTCGGGAAGCCATTCACTCGGTTTTTCTCTATCACGCCATACGCGCCGGTCTCGACCTGGGCATTGTCAATGCCGGGCAGTTGGCCGTTTACAGCGACCTGCCAAAGGAACTGAAGGAGGCGGTAGAGGATCTGGTGCTCAATCGCCGGGAAGACGCCACAGAACGCCTGTTGGAACTTGCTGAAAACTATCGATCCGGCGGCGCCAAAAGCCGGACCGAAGATCTTGAATGGCGAAAGATGCCCGTGACCGAGCGCTTACAACACGCGCTGCTGAAAGGTATTACGCAATTCATTGAAACGGATTCGGAAGAAGCACGACAGCATTTCGAAAAGCCTATTCAGGTCATCGAAGGCCCGTTAATGGACGGCATGAACACCGTGGGTGACCTCTTCGGCGAAGGCAAGATGTTTCTCCCCCAGGTTGTTAAATCCGCACGTGTGATGAAGCAAGCGGTTGCCTATCTGCAGCCTTTCATCGAAGAAGGTAAAGACGAAAGCTCACGGAACAATGGCAAGATTTTGCTCGCCACGGTGAAGGGTGATGTCCACGATATCGGTAAGAATATTGTGGGCATCGTGCTGCAGTGCAACAACTTTGAAATTATCGATCTCGGTGTGATGGTGCATTGTGAAGACATATTGAAAGTCGCTCGAGAGGAACAGGTCGATATTATTGGTCTCTCAGGGCTCATTACGCCGTCACTGGAAGAAATGACGCATGTCGCCTCGGAAATGCAGCGACAGGATTTTCAAATACCATTGATGATCGGGGGCGCAACCACGTCCAAAGCGCATACCGCAGTCAAAATTGCGCCCGCCTACCAAAACGACGCTGTGGTCTATGTGCCGGACGCCTCTCGCAGCGTAAGCGTTGCCACCACCTTATTGGGGGAGAAAAAGCAGGCGTTTATGGCGGGTGTTGCTGATGAATATGAGATCGTAAGAAACCGTATTGCCAAGCGAAAGAAGCGCAGCGAAAGGCTCGATTATGAAGAAGCCGCTCGCCGAGGGTTGGACTTTGACTGGCAGCAATACAGCCCCCCAAAACCGCACTCTACCGGCGTCACCCCGCTGTTAAACTACCCCTTGGAGCAATTGCTGGACACAATTGACTGGACGCCCTTCTTCATCACCTGGGACCTGCACGGAAAATTTCCCGCTATTCTCGACGATGAGGTCGTGGGGGAACAGGCTCGGCAGCTCTTCGCTGATGCCCGCAGCATGCTTGCACAGATCATCGAAGAGAATTGGTTACAGGCCCACGCCGTCATCGGTTTCTGGCGCGCACAGCGCTCCGGCAGCGACGACATTCACTTGTTTGACGATGACGGACAGGCAATTGCGACATTCCACCACATGCGCCAACAAATGCAAAAACGCGATGGCGAAAGCAATCTGTCCCTGGCTGATTTCATCGCCCCGCAGGACGGACCCGAGGATTGGATGGGCGCGTTTTGCGTCACCACGGGACATGGCGTCGATGAGCGCGCCAAAGCCTTTGAAGACAACCACGACGATTACAATGCCATCCTGCTGAAAGCCCTCGCGGACCGGCTGGCTGAAGCGTTGGCAGAACAACTGCACATGCAGGTTCGAACCCGCTATTGGGGCTATGCACCGAGCGAATGCTTGAGTCATGTCGAATTGATTAAAGAGCGCTATGTCGGCGTACGACCTGCGCCCGGATATCCCGCCTGCCCGGACCACACGGAAAAGGAAACGCTGTTTCGCCTGCTGGAAGTTGAAAAACACTGTGGCGTCGCACTGACCGACAGCTTCGCGATGTTCCCTACAGCAAGCGTCAGCGGGCTCTATTTCTCGCATCCTGAATCGCGGTATTTTTCAGTGGGCAAGATCGGTCAGGACCAGTTAACCGATCTCGCTAACCGAAAGAACATGCCCGTCGAGCAACTGGCGAGGTGGTTGGCGCCAAATCTTGATTGAGGCCGAGAGGGCCAGTGGGGTTACAGACAAGGTCGATGTATAGTGTCGCCCCCTGCGCCGGCCGACCCCTTATCGATATGGACAAAACCTCTCAAACCAGCCAGTCCGACGAAGCGAAAAACCAGGCCGGCAAGGCCCCAAACGCGGCACTCTCCGTTGCGCAGAGCGTGCTGGCTGCCGCCTTTGGCGTGCAAAGCGCCAAAAATCGTGAGAGGGACTTCAGCGAGCGGAGGCTGAGGGACTTTATTATTGCTGGGCTGCTCTTTGCCGGGCTGTTTGTGGCGTCACTGATCGTACTGGTGCAGTGGATCATCACCCGGTAGGGCACTCATTCAGGCAGGCATGCCTCCCAGCCATACAACCACCCAGGTCACTACAACGGACAAAATAATGACCGTGGCCAAGCCGTCTGCGGCACTATCAGATAAATTGCTTTTAGCCATGTCTCTCTCTCCTGAGGGTTGGCGGTGTATTTTGTCTGGAATCGGGCGCGCGTATTTTGAAAGAATTGCGCCCGCAAAGCAAAACAGATTTGCCTTTTGGGCCACTCTGGAAACCTGAAGCTCCGGAGCCGACCTTCAGCCGGCAACTTGATAGACTGACACGGCCAGCCAAAATCACCCATGAACGAGAGCATCCATGGAAACTGAGGGCATCACATTCACATTCGCCGCTATCTTCTTGGGCGCAGCGGTCTTTGCCTCCATCGCCCTTTACACGCGGCAGCCCATCATTATTGCCTATATCGTGCTGGGGGCAGCCCTTGGGCCATTTGGTATCGGTCTCGTTGGCAATACCGATCTGGTGAGCGACGCCGGGCACGTGGGCATCATTTTCCTGCTCTTTTTACTGGGTCTCGACATGCAGCCTCGAGCGTTGCTCAACAGCATGAAAAGCTCATCATGGGTCGCCCTCGCAAGTTCTGTGGTGTACGCCGCCGTGGGCTATGGCCTCGCAAGTCTGTTCGGCTTTTCTGCATTGGACGCCCTGGTGGTGGGCACAGCGCTGATGTTTTCGTCAACGATTATTGGCATCAAACTGCTGCCCACCACTGTGCTCCACCACAGGCATCTGGGAGAGGTGCTGGTCGCCCTGCTGTTGTTCCAGGACCTGCTCGCCATCATTCTGCTGGTACTGCTTCAAGGAGGCGGCGATCTCCAGACCTCCCTCCTCTGGACGATGGGTCGCCCACTACTGATGCTCCCCCTCCTCGCCGCCGGATGCTGGGCCACCGTGCGGTTTGGGCTCATTCCACTGATCACCCGATTTGACCGCTATCACGAATATATTTTCCTGCTGTCGGTGGGCTGGTGCCTCGGCGTAGCCGAGGTGGCGGTCCTGCTGGGCCTGAGTGCTGAAGTCGGTGCTTTCATGGCAGGTGTGGCCGTGGCAACCAGCCCAATCGCCCAATACATTGCAGTCAGCCTGAAGCCCCTCAGGGATTTTTTCCTGGTGATCTTCTTTTTCTCTGTGGGGGCC
Organism: Luminiphilus sp.; assembly: GCA_022425845.1. Classification (GTDB taxonomy): domain Bacteria; phylum Pseudomonadota; class Gammaproteobacteria; order Pseudomonadales; family Halieaceae; genus Luminiphilus. Next base: position 5,671 of record JAKMEU010000047.1, read on the forward strand.
CAGTTTGATCTTGCCGCCCTCCCCCATATTGCCGCCGCTGCGGTAACCCTCGCCCTCGTACTGCTGCTCATCAAGCCGCTGGTCTACCAGATACTGCTGCGCGGTGTAAGCGAGTCGCCAAGACTGGCCTGGAATCTGGGCTTTCGGTTGGGGCAGTGCAGTGAATTCGCCCTGTTGATAGGCGTCGTGGCGCTTGAGGCGGGACACCTGAGCCCCGAGGCGAACACGCTGATACAGGCAACAACCATCCTGACGTTGCTGGTGTCGAGCTACATCGTGGTAACACGGTTCCCAACTCCCATCGCCATCAGCGACGCGCTGCGCAGAGACTGAGTGAAAGCTCCGGTCCCGTCCCGAACAGTGCTGTAGCGGGCTGCTAAAGAACGCACTCCGGGCGTCCTCGCTGCCCTGAAGTCAAGAGGACAATGCGGGACAACGGCTTGTGAGGAACGGCGGGCAGCTGCCAGCTGCCCTGCCCATTACCTAGAGATCGTAACCGCGCTCGTCATGGAGCACCAAGTCGAGACCAATCGTCTCCTCGTCATCATCCACTCGTAAACCAACGATGGCATCCACAACTTTAAACAAAATCCAGCTGGCGATCGCGGTGTAAACAAACGTAGCCACCACACCTGTCGCCTGAATACCCAACTGGCCGGCTATGCTATCCACGCCGTCGGAGAAGCCATTGCCGCTAAAAATACCCAGATGCGGCGAGCAGAAAATTCCCGCCATCAACGTTCCCAGAATGCCGCCAATCCCGTGTACCGGAAACACGTCGAGGCTGTCATCAATCTTCAAGCGGTTTTTCAGCGTGATGGTCGCAAAGTAACAGACCACCCCTGCCGTCAGGCCGATGACAACAGCGGCGGCTGGACCAACCGACCCGGAGGCTGGCGTGATGGTACCCAGACCCGCAACCATACCGGTCACAATGCCCAACACCGAAGGCTTGCCGTGACGCAGCCACTCCATGGCCATCCAGGCCAGGGAGCCACAGGCTGCAGACAGGTGAGTAACCAGCATCGCCATGGCGGCGCTCTGGTCGGCGGCAACAGCAGAGCCCGCATTGAATCCGAACCATCCCACCCAGAGCATGCCTGCCCCAGTGACCGTCATTGTCAGGTTGTGCGGTGGCATCGCCACGGAACCAAACCCCCGACGGGGCCCCATCATCACGGCGGCTACAAGGGCTGCGACCCCGGCAGAGATATGCACCACCGTACCACCGGCAAAATCCTGTAAACCCATGCTGCCCAGCCAGCCGCCACCCCATACCCAGTGACAAATGGGCGCATAAACCAGCAGCACCCAGGCAACACAGAAAATAAGCATGGCCGAGAAACGCATGCGCTCAGCAAAGCCACCCACGATCAGGGCGGGCGTAATAATGGCAAAGGTCATCTGGAACATGACAAAGAGCGAATCGGGTATAGAACCGTTCACGCCATCCATGCTGATCCCGGAGAGAAACAGATTACCCATGTCTCCAAGCCAGGGCCCCTGATCCACACCGGATGAACCGAACGCCAGCGTATAACCCGCTACAAACCAGACCAGTGACATGAGCGCCGCGAGAGCAAAACACTGCATCAGCACCGACAGCACATTTCGCACCCGCACCAGACCCCCATAAAAGAGCGACAGCCCGGGCAGCGTCATAAACAGTACCAGCGCTGTTGCGGTGAGCAGCCAGGCCGTGTCGGCCCCTGATAAGTCGGAGGCACTGGCGGGCGACGCGGCGATCAGGGCGATCAGCGCTGCAGCCGGTTTAATTGTTCTCAAGAGCATGGCTGGATCCTATGGGAATGAGTAGGGTTTAAAATCGGCGTTTCCGACATAGGTGCAAATAATGCCACATCCTTGCGACCGATACAGGGTCGGCTTACCCTGTGCGGCGCCGGCACCGGGATGCCCTCGGTCCCCTATGAAGTCATTGGAGCGAACCATGCAGCGCCTGATAACCCTTGTCTTGCTTTTCAGCGTTACCTCACCCAATTTCGCTGCGGAGTTACAGGGCCAAGAAATAATCCATCCACGATCGGTCATTTTAATTATTGGCGATGGCTTCGACGACCAGCACGTCACGATGGGGCGCAACTATCTAGTGGGCCATGACGGTGAGCTTGTTCTTGACAGCCTGGCCGTACGCTCGGCTGTGCAAGTACAGACCGTTGGAAAGACAGCGCCCTGGCAATACGTAGCGGATTCCGCCAACACGGCAACTACGCTGGCAACGGG
>JAKMEU010000055.1 GCA_022425845.1 Luminiphilus sp.
GGGTCCGCAGCCGGGCCGCAGCTGCAAGGCACGCTAGAATCCCTCCGCTTCGTGTGAAACTCGCCATACCAGCCCGGGAAAGAGCCGCCGCATGATGACCCCTAGACGAGTCTGTTTTCCGGGGTAGGCGAAGGGCCGTCCTTTTTCCAGGCAGCGCTCCACCTCGTTGATAACGTCCTCCGGCAACAGCGTTTCACCTTTGGAGGGTAACTTGGGCACGACTGTAGCCTCCGCCTGCTGCCAAAGTGCCGTCTTAACCGCAGGGGGGCAGACACAGCAGAAACGTACTCCGCTGTTGCGATTCTCGTGATACAGAATTTCGCTGTAGAACTGTACCGCCGCCTTGCTTGAGGCATAGGCCCCCATCAGGAGACCGGGCACGATGCCCGTCATCGACGAGAAACTGATGAAATCGCCCCGGCCACGCGCCACCATTCGGGGTAAGCAAGCCGTCGCCACGTTGACCAGGCCGCCGTAGTTGACCGACATCACCTGTGTTGTAACGCGGGGATCCTCCTCAAGGAGCCGCCCGAACGGCATGATCGCCGCTGCATTCGCCACACGATCCACGGGTCCCAGCTCGTCCTCGATTCGGTCAAAGGTTCGGGACACGGCCTCTGGATCCGTGATGTCTAACTGGTAGGGCCTGATACCCGGGGATGAGTCAGTTGTTTCCTTCAGGGCCGCCTCATTGCGATCGAGAATTGCAACCGTCGCTCCCTCGGCAGCAAGCCGGCGTGCCCAATGCTGGCCCATGCCACTGCCACCGCCTGTAATGACCGCCACTTCGCCGCTAAAGGCCACCGAGAGTCCTCCGTAGTGTTCTTTTGTCTCCGATCTGCCGCGCTCCGATCCGGGTCACAAAGACGTTACGCAGCCGCCTCATCCGACTCAGGCGTAAACACTACCGGCATCGATTTTATCGTGCTAATCATGAACGACCGCATATAGGTGATCTCCCCGTCCAATCGCATATCTCTCAGTCGGGGAATAATTTCCTCAAACATGATGCGCATCTCCAGACGGGCCAGATTCATCCCCAGGCAAAAATGCTCTCCAATACCAAAAGACCGTAGCTCCCTGTTCAATGTGGGCATGCGCTTCTTTCGGTGGATATCAAAACGCATCGCATCCTCCCCGAAAACCGCCTCATCGTGATTCACAGCGTGATAGTGCATCACAATCTTATCCCCCTGCTTGAACTGGTATCCATTCCATTCAATGTCCTGGGTTGCCGTTCGACGCATGGCGATGAAGGCTGTGTTGTAGCGCAGCATTTCCTCAATGGCATCGGGAATATCTTCGGGGTGATCAACCAGGTGCTGGAGTTGGTCCGGATTTTCCATTAACAGACGCATGCCGTGGGCGGTTGCGGTCCGGGTACTTTCGTTGCCACCCACCATGAGCAGAATAAAAACCCAGGCAAACATCTCATCGCTGATGGGCTCTCCATCCACCTCGCCTTCCAATAGGGCCCTGACAACCGGTCCGGTAAACCCTTCGCGCTGCTTCTTGGCCAGCTCAATGGCATAGAGAATGACCTCAAAAGACACCGCGTTCGCCTCATCAGGGCCCGTTGCAATGTCAGGGTCATCGCCAAATGCCATGATGTTGGTCCACTCGAAGAACTGCTTGCGGTCTTCCTGGGGTACACCCATAAGCTCCAGTACCGCAATGAGGGGAAGCTCTGCTGCCACCTCCTCCACGAATTCACAGGCGCCACGTTCGGCCACCCTGTCAACAATGGCTTTCGCCTGCTCTCTGAGCCAGGGTTCCATTGCAGCCACAGCCCGCGGCGTGAACGCGTCCCTGACCACTTTACGGTGAGCCATGTGCTTGGGCGGGTCCATCGCTATGAAGCTGTTATCGAGCATCACCTGCATTGTTTCCCTTTGCATTTCTGACTCTGGTTCCATGGGGAAAGGGCCTTCAATCTGCGAGGAAAACAGCCCGGGATTCTGGGAAACAAAGTCGAGGGCATCGCGCCGGACGGCGGCCCAGTACGGTACACCTGTTCCGGGGTCATCAAAACGAACGAAACTCCCCTGCCGCCGGATTTCCGCAAGTTTGTCGTAGGGCATCCCCTGCCGGTAGGCATCCAGATCGAGAAGATGAGTAAAGGGACAGCTATCCGTTGTGTTTTCCATAACGCTTGGGTTCTCCCATATCTTGCGAATTTTCGCTTCCTGAGGCACTCGGGTGTCACGCGTCGCTTTCCGAACGAGCCGAAACACTCCCCGCCATCTGTCACATCGCTACGCTAGGCGCCGCAGACTCGATTGCCGTAACTCAGGTAGTCCAGATGGATAGGAAAACATTGTTTTTTTAAAACGTCCAGTATTACTATGCCGGTCGTAGCACCATTAACCTAATGAGCCGCCGCAAGGAGACCGCACCAGGAATGCCCCGCCCACTGGTCGACCCACAAACCATCATCACGGTAGCACTCGACGCCATGGAAGATACGGCGGCAGGGCCGCTGACTGCCCGGGGCCTGGCCACACGCCTCAAGTGCTCTACCCGCACGCTTTACCAGCAGATGGGAAAACAGGAGGAGCTGATATCGGCTCTCCTCAACCACTACTTCGTACAGAAAAGCCCGCAGTTGGATCCCGAGCTCAGCTGGCAGACTGCCGTTCATCGGTGGTCCGGGGCGCTGCGTATGGCGATCCTGCAGCGACCCAACCTCTCCCGGCACCTCAGCCCCGAAAACCGGCCCGCACTGATCGAATTTACCCGACCGTTGCTGACCGCACTGACGGCCTCCGGATTTCAGGACGCGATCGCTGTAGAGGTCTGTCGGTCCCTGGTACACGTCGTGGTGAGCCTGACGCTGGGTGAACTTGAGACCCAGTCGCACCGCTATGATGAAACCGCTTACGAGGGAGACCACCTTGCGGCGATGCTGACCACGGATGCCAACGCACTGGAACGGTCGCCGGATGGCAAGGCGCCGCCGCCTGTGTTTAGCCAGAGTATTGAGTGGTTGGTGGGCGGTATCGAATGTCAGCAGCATGGTCCGGACACGCCACTGTGATCCGCCGGCTCTCTAATGAAGTAAGCCCCTACGTCAGTAGCGATCGCAGGAGACACCCCGTCCCCCCGGGCCTTCGCAAAGCTTCCGTCATTCGGGAAATGCGTTTACCGGATGAGGGCGCCCTGCTGTTTTCCTCGCAGTTGCTGCGCCAACTTCAAATCATTATGTTTTTCCAGCCACCTATCAGGACAATTTTCAAATGAGCGAACGATTATTGGTTGTTTCTACAGACTGTCATGCGGGCCTGCCCATCTCTCAGTACAAGCCCTATTTCGAAACCAAATACCACGACTTCATTGATATGGCCGTCGACATTCAGGTTGACATGATGAACAAGGCCGAAGAGCAATTCCTTATCAAGGAGATCAACGATGCCTGGCGCGCGCCGATTCAGGAAGCACTGACCGGAGCCTGGGATTACAGCGAGCGTCATAAGATGTTGGCTGCCGATGGCATCGCGGCAGAAATCATTTTTCCCGACGGGATCACCGAGCAGAATACGCCCCCCTTCGGCGCAGGACTGGGGCTGTCACCCAAAGACGCCGTGCCGGAACTTCAGTGGGCAGGCGCGATGGCGCACAACCGGTGGCTGTCCGAACTGGTGGCCAACGACCCCAAGCGCCACTTTGGCGTAGCTTCCATACCGCTTCTCTTTGACGTGGACCAGGCTGTGGATGCCGCTCGCTGGTGCCACGAAAACGGCCTGAACGGGGTGATGCTGCCCACCGTCTGGGGGGAACACGCCGCTTATCACGACCGAAAGTACGATCCCTTCTGGGCGGTCTGCGAAGATCTCGGCATCGTTGTCCACTTCCACTCGGGCCCCGCGCCACTGAACGAATATTTCGGATCCGAATTCCCCATGGTGGATTCCAGCGAAACACTACCGGGCGCCATGGGCTGTTACGTATCAGAAGTGATGTTCTGGCTGTTCAGGCCGCTGACCTTCATGCTTTGGGGTGGTGTTTTCGAACGGTTCCCCAAGCTCAAGGCCATGGTGGTCGAGGGCGGCACCCTGTTCATGGTGCCCTCCTGGCTGCGCCTGCTGGACCACAACTACACCGACATACACTTCTCCGCGAAGCTGGGAGATTTTCGATCACACCTGTCCATGGCTCCCAGTGAATACTTTGCACGAAATTGTGGCATTGGTGCGTCGTGCGTCCCTCGGCGCGACCTGGATCTGCGCGACCAGATTGGACTAGAGCAAATCATGTGGGGAAGTGACTTCCCTCACCCTGAAGGTACCTGGCCTAACACCGCCGACTATTTCACGGAAACATTTTCAGGGTTTCCTGTGGACGCTGGTAAAGCCATCCTCGGTGGCAATGCCAGCAAATTTTACGGCATGGATCAAAATTACCTGCGCGACATCGCCGATAAGATTGGCCCAGACGCAAGCATCTTCAACTAAAAACGACCCGACGATCCCACCGACACCCGCTGGAGGAAAAAACCATGGAATTGATTGCAGTTTGTGATTCCAAGACCAACACTGCCCCGGACTTCCCCATGGGGTGGTGGTCGCTCGCGCGTAGCCATGAATTACAGGTTGGCGAGGTTAAGGCCGTCTCTGCCCTGGACCGGGATCTGGTGCTCTACCGCACCCGATCCGGCGCCGTTCGGGTCCATGACGCCTACTGCCCCCATTTAGGTGCCCATCTGGGGATCAACGGTCGTGTGGTGGGCGAATCAATCCAGTGTCCGTTTCATGGCTGGCGCTTTGATGGCGACGGCGCCTGCGAGCACATTCCCTATTGTGACGACATACCCTCCCGGGCTCGCGTCACCAACTGGCCAGCGACCGAAATAAACGGCGAGATTTACATGTGGTTCCACCCCACAGGTGACGACCCCCAGTGGCAAGTACCCGCCGTGGAACAGCTGGGGGATGAAAACTGGACCGAGCCCCGGCAAGTGGAATTCCTGGTACCCACCCACGTACAGGATATTGCTGAGAATTCCTGCGACCCGGAGCACTTCCAATACGTCCACAAACAGAGCGAGACTCCCCCCTCTTCGGTGACCGTAGAGGAGGACGGAGCCGTGCATCTGCGAGCCGACATGAACGCCAGTGGGATGCCCGGACAGCTGCATGCCACGATGTTTCAGCCCGGCCTGGCCACCGTGCACACCAGCTATGGCCCCGGTGCAGAGATGATCGTTTACAACTCGGCACAACCCTACAACCGCGAGGAGACACTGCTGCGCTGGACGCTCACCGTGCGCAGGGAAATTGCCGACCTCGCGGGGGATCAGGTCATGAACGGCATCATCGACGGCCTGCAGGATGATTACCCCATCTGGAAGAACAAGGTGCATCGAAAGCAACCTATTTTTTGCAAGGGCGACGAGACCCTCGTCCTGTTCCGCAAATGGGTCCGAAAATTCTATCTGCCCAATACAGAGCGAGGCCAGCAATGACCGATAACTACTTTTCCGGAAAAACCGCGGTTATTACCGGGGGTGCCAGCGGCGTGGGACGTTCACTCGCTTTTGCCCTTGGTCGGTGTGGCGCCAACATTGTGATTGGCGACGTCGATAAAAGCGCCATGGAAACAATCGACCGTGAACTCGAGGCAGCGGGCGTGCCCCATCGCGTCGATCACTGCGATGTCACACAACCCGACAGCCTTCAGGGGGTATTGGATGGCGCCCTGGCTGCCTTTGGCAGTGTGGAACTGGTCTTCGCCAATGCGGGCATCGGCGCGGGCGAAGCGGGGCCCCTCTGGGGCTATTCTGAGAAAGACTGGCAATGGTGTTTCAACGTCAACGTTTGGGGTGTGGTCAACAGCATCAACGTCTTTATGCCCTATCTGGCCAGTCGAAGTGAACGCACCCACCTGGTCATAACAGGCTCCGGCAACGGCGCCTATGCGGTATTGCCAGACGTCCCCATCTACACGGCCAGCAAAGCCGCTGTTCATACCATCACGGAGAACCTGCATTATCAGGTGCAGGCCGGCGGCCTACCGGTCGTCGTCAGTGCGCTCTTTCCCGGTCCCCACGTTGTGGAAACTGGGCTGTTCAACTCCGGCCGGGTGCGCCCGGAGGAGTTTGACAAGGGCGTGGAAGGCAATGAAACCGGCATCAATTCGGTTGAGGATATGAAACGCATGGCCGAGGAGTTCGGGATTAACCTGCAGACAACACATCCCGATGAGGTTGCGGAAATGGCACTCAAGGGCTTACCCGATGGCAATTTCTGGCTGCTGGAGTTGACGGATGAGAACGAAGCCAAAATTCGTCGCCGAGCTGACATGATTATCAACAAGACAACACCCGTACCTGAATCTGTGGGCTAACCCATTACCCCAAAAGAGGAATAACAATGACCGATACAGCACAGGCTCCCCAGGGCAACCCCGGCGACATCATCAACTGGCCCATGCTCAAGATCCATTATCGAACGGATCCCGATGCCATAGCGGCACTCCTGCCTCCCGGCATCAGTGTCGGTAGCGAGCCCAACGTCAATCTCACCGTCTACAACTTTCCCGTACCTGACGTCCCGGAGTATGGCGTGGTGACCACGGTCAATGCTGAATTCGACGGCATCCAGGGCGAGTACACCCTCGGCTACGGCATCGATCAGGAATCGGCGATCTTCATCAGCCAGGAGACCAATGGCCAGCCGAAATATCCAGCTGAGATCGACTATCACCGCATTGGGCCCATGGTACGCGCGCGATGTACTCACCAGGGCTATACCTTTCTTGAGTTCCAGGGTGTCAGCGAGGGCCCGGTGGAACCACCGCCCGAATTCGAACAAAACGAATGGTGGATCAAGGTATCTCGTGCCGTAAGCATTGGCGGGCCAGCAACGGGATACGACTTCCCCCCCCACGTTGTCCACGTCAAGAGTAAATACGGGACGGCCTGGCAGGAAGCTGTGAATGGCCAACTGCTGCTTCGGGACAGTCCCTGGGATCCCCTGAGCACTAAACTGCCCATGCGCGAGCAGCTGTCAGCCTACCTATGGTGGCCGATTTTCCTCGACCGCTCGGTCACGCTGTCCAAGCCTCTTGATGCCGATGCCTTCCTGCCCTTCGCCGATACCATTTCCGGGTCGCGATGGCCAGGTGTCAACGGCGCTCCGCCACCGCAGCAATAACGGCTCATGGACCTGGAACGCCGCATTGATCGCCTCGAATCCATCGAGGCGATCAAGCAGCTCAAGGCGCGCTGGTGGTTCGCTTGTGATGCCCGGGATATCTCGGGAATGCGCGCCTGCTTTGACGAGTCTGACTTCCTGATCGACTTTGGCTTTATTGGTCGTTTCACTGACATGGATGCATTCATAACGACCTTCGAGTCGCTCGCCTGCCATCCAACTCACATTGATATGCATCATGGTCTCGCGCCTGAAATCGAGATCCACACCAGCGATTCGGCCAGCGGACGCTGGCGCATGCGCTTTCAACTGCTGGAAACCGAGCTAAAGCAGGTCCAGTTGATGAGCGGCTACTATGAGGATGAGTACATTCGCGTAGAGGGCGAGTGGAAGATGCGCCTATCGAGATACACGCTGCTGTCGAACCTGTACTTACAGGGCTCCGATGCGGGTCTGGCCATCACACAGATCGGCGCCGAACCCGGTCTTGTCAGCGGGCCGGACTAAAACCCGGTGCCCATCGAAGACAGTCAGCGCACCGCGGCTAAAATCGCCTGGCATCAGTTTTGCGACACCCTGAAGAACGCGGGTGAGTTGCTTGATGCTCCCGGCGTGCCCCTGGACGCCCAGACTCAGGCCGAGGGCGTTCGGTACCTCTCCCGGATGGCAAGAGCCGCTCTCGAGTGGTACGTGGAGTTCAATGACCCCGCCTTCCCGGTGCTGTACAGGCCCGCCCATGAAACCATCAAACTGGGGGCCGACAACCCGGACAACCTCTATCAGAAAGCGGTCATAGACGGCAGACACGAATACCGTCTCATTGGCCATCGCGGGACCGTCGATTATCTCAGCATGGCAAGCAGCCGCGGGAGTTATGCCGAAAACGCCAGCCAAATTGAAACGGGTTTCGTGGACGGCAGCGATCTCAAGGTTGCGGCTGACGGCACTTTTGAAGTCATCATCAGCCAACACCGCAAGGAGGGAAACTGGCTGCCCGTGACAGCCGACAGCGAATCCCTGCTGATTCGCCAGACATTTCGACTCAGGGAGGAGGAAGAGCCCGCCACCCTCCGAATTGAGCGCCTTGATACGGGCCCAGTTCCCGAGCCCCTTGACCTTGAAACCGCTGCTGCACGGTTTGACAAGGCAACGGCGTTTTTCCAGAACACCACGCGCCTCTTTTTTGATTGGAGCCAGCGCATTGCAGAACAGCCCAACACGTTACCGCTGTGGGACCAGGGGTTCTGCCAGTCGGTAGGCGGCGACCCCAATATTCTGTACTACCACGGCCACTTCAACCTGCAGCAGGGTGAGGCCATGGTGATTCATTTGCCCAGCATCCCCGACTGCAAAACCTGGAACATTCAGGTCGATAACTACTGGATGGAGTCCCTTGATTATCGCTACCACAGGGTTTCCCTTAATCAGGCCCAGGCCGAAAGCAATCAGGATGGCAGCGTAACGCTGGTTTTGTCCCACGCGAACCCTGGACATAACAACTGGCTGAGTACGGCCGGACACAGCGAAGGCACATTGTGTTTCCGCTGGGTGGGTGCGCAGCACCCCGTTGACCCCGAAGTCACCGTGGTACCCCTCAGCGACCTGCCCCGCAGCGCCGCCGCCGGGGACGCCTGACCCCCGATGCTGAAGGTCGACTCACTGCTGACGCAAGGACTGGAACATACCTCCGGCGAAGACTACCGCGACCCAAGCTTTCTTGAACCGCTGATTC
>JAKMEU010000063.1 GCA_022425845.1 Luminiphilus sp.
CCGGCCAGCTTGACGCTGCGGCGCAACTTGCTTCCCCTTAGTCTTTGCGCATACATTTCGGGGCTATGAATTTCGCTTGAGGCGGGCGCTTTGCCTGTTCGTGAAATGATGAGGTCAAATACTGCAAGGATTCACTATGCTGACACTTCACTTTGCTCCCAACTCCCGCGCGGGACGAATCGTCTGGTTGCTGGAAGAACTGGAATTGGATTACGACATCAACAAGATGGCGTTCCACCCCCAAGATCTGAAGTCTGATGAACACCGGGCGCGCCATCCGCTGGGTCGGGTGCCTGTGCTGGATGACGGCGACGTCCGTATATTTGAATCCGGTGCTATCGTGGAATATGTGTTGGCCCGGCATAAAAACGGCGGGTTACGACCGGCCGAGGCGGCGGCGGAATTTCCTGACTATTTGCAGTGGTTTCATTACTGCGAGGGAATGGTAATGCCGCCAGTGAACACCATCGTGGTGCAAACAGTTTTGCTGCCACTGGATCGTCGGGACGAAACGGCATTGGCTCAGGCAAAACGTTTGCTGTCCAAGGCGCTGGAACCTGTGAATGATGCGCTGGAGGGGCGGGACTATCTGATTGGCGAATTTTCTGCAGCGGATATCATGCTGGGTCACGCGTGCTTCATGAGTAATCGCCTGGGCTGTGTTGGCGACGAAATGCCCCACTTGAAAGCCTACGTTGAACGCATTGCGAATCGCCCCGCCTTTAAAACAGCGATTGAGATGCAGTAACCGAGCATCACCGGATTGGAACAGTATCTGCCGCTTTGGGCGTTTATCGTTCTTATGGTCGGTACGCCGGGACCCGCGAATCTGCTGATCATGAGCGCCGGCGCTCAGCACGGGTATCGGGACTGCGTGCCCTTTGGCCTGGGTTTGATTGGGGGCAAACTCCTGTTGAATCTGGCCATGGCGATTGGTCTGGGGGCGTTGCTTACGCTCTACCCCTTGCTCGGCAGTGTCTTTGCCTATCTGAGCGCGTTTTACATGAGTTGGCTCGCCTTGCGAGGCTGGAATGTCAGTCCCGTAACGGGTGGTTCAACGGCGAAACCCGGTTTTTATCAGGGGCTGGTCGTCCATCCGCTGAATCCTAAAGCCTGGGTTATGACGACCTTGGCCTTTTCGCAATTCGGTGCGGGCTTGGATGAGCCGTGGCAGCGCTACGTCGTCATTCCCCTGAGTTTTGCCGTCGCCCAAGGCTTGCTGCACAGCGCTTGGTGCGTGTCGGGGTCAGCTCTCAGCGCGTCTCTTGGAGGCAGTCTGGTGCTGAACCGCAGCCTGATCGTGGTCACACTGGCCACCGTAGTCTGGGCCCTGCTCTGGGCCACTTAACTACTTTTGATCGACTACATAGTCCGATAGGGCCTTGATGAATGCGAGGGCCCGGGCTTCTAACGCATCATTCCATGCCTCTGGCCAAGCGCTCTGCAGAACCACGATGAGATCCCGACGGGTGTCGATCACAATGTACTGACCGAACACACCCTCAGCCGCATAGATACCGTCATCAAGCAGCCACCAAAAATAACCGTAGCCTGTGTAGCCCTTAGAGGGTGTCGTCGATTGCTGCATCCAGTGGTCGTTCAACAGCCCATTGGTCGGGGATTTCGTATTGGCCAGCGCGAATAAACCCAGGCGGCCATAGTCTCGAAGGCTGGCGCTGATACAGCATCCTGCGAATTCCCGACCGTCTGGTCCATCGAGCAACCAGTTGGCGTTGTTGGACAGGCCGCCGGAAAGGAAAATCTTTTCAGAGGCGTAGTCGCTTAAGGTTTTGCCAGTGGCCTTAGCGAGAATCGCGCCAGCGATGTTGGTTTCCCCGGTATTGTAGTTAAAACGAGTACCAGGCTCTGCGACTCTTGGTAACTGGTTCATGTACCGAAATCCCGCCGCTTGTTCCGTGGGTAACTTCACAATGTCTGAGGCTGGGTCTGCATAGTCTTCATTCCATGCAACACCGGACGCCATTTGCAGGATGTTTTTGA
>JAKMEU010000064.1 GCA_022425845.1 Luminiphilus sp.
CAAGGGTACCGAGCTCCAGCAAGCAACCCAGGAACTCAGGATGGAAACGGCGGCTTATTACCAGGGCGTATTGCCCAATGACATGGATCCCGAGGTCTTGGGGCACAGCTGGACCCACGAGGCCTTCCGTAACTACATGTACGGTCGAGCGGCTACGATTTACGGCGGCTCCAACGAGGTTCAGAAAAACATCATCGCCAAGTATGTACTGGGCCTCGAATAATCCGTCAGGGAGGACAGAACCATGAATTTTGATTTTTCAGAAGAACAGCAAATGGTGCGCGACTCCATCGCGCGTTTCGTTCAGGACGATTATGACTGGGACACGCGTCGTGCCATTGTCGCGTCGGATTCTGGCATCAGTGATAAAGCCTGGCAGACCTTTGCGGAGTTGGGCTGGTTGTCGATTCCCTTTGCTGAGGAAGACGGCGGCTTCGGGGGCAACATCGTGGACACAATGGTGATCATGGAGGAGATTGGCAAAGGTTTGATCGTTGAGCCTTATCTGCCCAGCGTCCTGCTCTTTGGTGGTTTGGTGGCCCGTGCCGGTAGTGAAGGCCAACGCAGCACCTGGATTCCTTCATTGATCGACGGCACGACCTCGGGTGCCTTCGCGTTTCTTGAGCGCCAGAGTCGCTTTGAGATGACCGATTGTCTGACCAAGGCTGAGGCCTCGGGGGACGGTTGGGTGCTTAACGGCGAAAAAGTTGTGGTCTTCAACGGTGCCAACTGCAACCAGATGGTTGTGCTGGCTCGTACGTCGGGAGATCAGTGGGAGCGCGACGGTCTGTCGCTGTTCATTGTTGCCGCCGATACCGACGGGGTGAACCGGGTTGATTACGCCATGATGGATGGCCAGCGTGTTGCCAACATCACATTCAACAACGTGGCGCTGGGTGCAGACGCGCTTCTGGGCGACGCCGGAGCGGCCATGGCGACGGTCGACGCGGTTGTTCGTGAAGCCACGATTGCACTGATGGCTGAAGCTGTCGGTTGCATGGGAATACTGAACGCCAAGACGCTTGAGTACACCAAAACCCGTGAGCAGTTTGGGGTGGCCATCGGGTCGTTCCAGTCACTGCAGCACCGTATGGTGGACACCATGATGGCGTATGAGCAGGCCAAGTCGCTGCTGTACAAAGTGGTCTGTGAATACAAGCAGGATCCAGACAGCGCGGACGCCAGCATCAACGCCCTGAAGGTTCTGGTAGAGCGCAATGCCAAGCTGGTTTACGGCGAGGCGACGCAAATGCATGGTGGCATGGGTATTACCGATGAGCTGGATATAGGGCATTACGCCAAGCGCTTGATGATGATCAATACCACGTTTGGTGACGCCACCTATCATCGGGCCCAGTACATGGACAAGGCCTTTGCGGCCTGATGGATGTTCAGGTATTCAAAACCCGCCGGTTGGCGGGTTTTTTATTTGTTGTTGCTGAAATTGCAAGGTCCCAACCGGCCCCCTAAACTGACCGGCCTGCCGCAGGGATCTGATTGTGGATAAACAGACACGCCTCGCTAGAACCATCCTGAATGGTTTCACGGCCTATTTCGCCGATTTCGAAAACATCACGCTGGCAGCGCGCACGCGCTTTGAAAAGGCGGAGTGGGGCGTAATGCATGCGATTTCCACCCGGCGGATCGATCTCTACAAGGAAAAAGTGCTGGAAACCCTAAGCTATGTCACCCACATAGCGGATGACCGGTTAGCAGATTTTGAATTCTGGACGGAAACCCGCGGGGTCTACGCAGAATTGGTGCGGGGCATGACCAATTTTGAGATTGCCGAGACTTTTTACAACTCGATATACAACTCGGTGTTTGGCCATCGGCGAATTCGCGACGAGCACGCCTTTGTGTTTTCTCCTCAGGGGGACATGCCGCCTGTGGACGTGCGACGGGTGGTCGTGCGGTTTAGAGGGGGCCTTCGCGAAAGTGTCTCAGCCCTGCTGGAGAACTATGCGCTGCATATTCCCTACGAGGATAGCGATCGAGACCGTAACAACATTGTCGCCGCCATTGAACGCGAGTTGGCAGGGCGGGTCGACCTGAACGAGGATGCTCTCGAATTTCAAACGCTGGAGCACCATTTTTATCGCAATAAGGCCGTGTATATCGTCGGCCGCATTGTGGGGCCGGACCTGCAGTTGCCTTTCGTGCTGCCTATGCTGCACAACAACGTGACCGATCAACCGGCGGTCTATATCGATACCATCCTCTTTGGTTCCGATCGGGTCAGTCTGTTATTCAGCTTTACACGCAGCTATTTCATGGTCGATGCCTCTATACCGTCGCAGTACGTTTTATTTCTACACCAGTTGATGCCGAAAAAAGACATCTCGGAAATTTACAGTGCCATCGGCCATCATCGTCACGGCAAAACCTATTACTACCGAACCGCCTATCGCCATATGCGCGCGACAACCGACAAATTCATTGTCGCTCCCGGGATCAAGGGTATGGTGATGTCGGTTTTTACCCTGCCGTCTTACGAATTCGTGTTCAAGATCATCAAGGATCGTTTCACGCCGCCCAAAGATGTGACCCACCAGTTGGTGAAGGATAAGTACAACCTCGTGAAACGCTGGGACAGGGCGGGCCGAATGGCCGATACCCAGGAGTTTACCAATTTGGTTTTTGACCGTTCGCGGTTCTCCGAGGAGTTGATGGAAGAACTTTACGCGACCTGTTCATCCCAGCTTGTGATCAGTGGAACCGCCCTGATCATCAAGCACTGCTACGTCGAGCGTCGCATGACTCCGCTAAACCTCTACCTGCAGGATGCCAGTGACGAGGAGGTCGATGAGGTGATGAACGATTACGGTAAGTCGATCAAAGAACTCGCCGCAGCCAATATTTTCCCGGGCGATATGCTGTTGAAAAACTTTGGTGTCACCCGGCACGGTCGTGTGGTGTTTTACGACTACGATGAAATTCAACCGCTGCTCGAATGTAACTTCAGGCGCATTCCACCTCCGCGTGATGAGCACGAGGAGATGGCCAGTCGACCCTGGTACTCGGTGGGCCCCAATGATGTTTTTCCTGAGGAATTCCGCTTGTTTTTTTCAGGGAACCAGCGCGCGAGGAAGGCTTTTGATGCGCGCCACAGTGAGATTTATGACGCTGATTTCTGGACCGGTCTGCAGAAGCGCATTCAGGAAGGGCATGTCGACGATTTTTATCCCTACCCGCGCATCATGCGCTTTCCCAGGGAACAGAGGAGTGCTGCCTGATGGCTTCAATTTATCTTATTCGCCATGGTCAGGCGTCATTTGGCAGCGACAATTACGACCAGTTGTCGCCAGTGGGCCAGCGGCAGGCTGATGT
>JAKMEU010000067.1 GCA_022425845.1 Luminiphilus sp.
CGCTGCGGCTTCTCCTGGGATGCCAGCGACACCCTGACGGTGCGCGGGGGCATTGGCCTGTTTTCCGGCGGCAACCCCAACGTCTGGTACTCCAATGTCTACTCCAACACCAACACGACGGCGGTCCAGACCCAGGACAGGGGCCCCGATCGTGCTGGCGTAGACCTTTTCGCACAGAACTATGTGTTCTGCGAAGACTCCGTGCCCACCTGTGGTCCGGGTTACGGCGTGCCTGAGAATCTGGCGGCACAGGTCGCGTCAGGCGACGGCAGCAACTTCGAAATTGTCTATCTTGACCCTGACTTCGAGGCGCCCACCGAATGGAAATACGCCTTGGGTGCCACCTGGGAGGTGGGCGACGGGTATGTCATTACCGCCGATGCTCAGATTACCCGGGGCGAAGACACGGCGATTTACAAGCACGGCGACCTCGAGTTCACGGGGGAGTTCAATGACTTTGGCAATGGCTATCCTGTCTATGACAGCGTTCGTACGTCCTCCTTTGTCCTGACCAACAGTTCCAAGGGCAATGAGTCAGAGTCGATATCAGTGAGCCTGTTCAAGGCCTGGGATTTCGGCCTCGACATGCGCCTCGGCTATGCCTGGACCGACGCCAAAGACGTTAATCCCATGACCTCGTCGGTGGCCTTTTCCAACTACGTTAACCGAACCTTCTACGACCCCGAAGAGGAGGTGCTCTCGACCTCCAACTACAATATTGAGCATCGATTTACCGGCGTGTTTAACTACACCGCTGAGTGGTTTGGGGACAACGCGACCCGCTTCACCCTGTTTGCGCAGGGCAATTCGGGCTTCCCCTATAGCATCACCCTCGACGGCGCGTCGGGAACCATCGGTGCCTATGGCTTTACGCCGTATCTCGACTTTGTCGACCACGTTCTGGTGGAGCCGGGAACCCGAAATAGCGAAGAGGGCAGTAGCTGGTTCAAGATGGATCTGCGTGTATCCCAGGAATTTCCTGGCTTCGCCGACGGGCAGAAGGGCAGCGCCTTTATTGTTATTGATAACCTAACGAACCTTATCAATGATGACTGGGGTGTGATGGAGAAGCCTATCTTCCCTTACGGTGTAACGCAGGATCAGCAGGCGAATGGCCAGGCGGAGACCCGAATTGGCGATGCCTCCCTGTGGGAGATCCGTGTCGGCATGAACTACAAGTTCTGATAGACCCCTGGATGAAAAGGCGCCTGACAGGCGCCTTTTTTATGCCGTCTTACCCCTCCTGACGAAACGCCCAGTCGAGGAGCGCCGCCAGCCGGGCAGCTGCGCGCTCCAGTTGCAGTGTTACCACCGGTGCGTTTTGCTTCAGGTAGCTTCGATTCAGCACGGTCAGGCGCGTGCCCTCGAGATAATGAACGGCGGGGTCATTGACCAGGGTCAGCGTTTCGTTTGCCCAGCGCAGCACAGCGGTCGCGGGCTCAGTTATCACCACCACCTCTGTCGTTTCGAGCGTCTCTAAAACGCCATTGGTATGGACGTCGTAGCGTTGAATAAGGCCATCCCAAACGGCGTGCATGCTGACATTGTCGCGATCCTCATTGAGATCGACAGCCAGATCCGGGGGGAGGGTCATACGGTAGGTATTGCCACCCAAATCGTCGGCATAGCCCAGGTGCAGGGGTTGGTGCAGGTCGCCAATTAAATGCGCTACCCAAAGTAACGCTTCACGGCGCGGTTCCCGGGCCCGCAAGGTGCTAAGTCTCTGTGCCTGAGAGATCAACGCCGACACGACATCTCCCTCGGGAGGCCGGGGTACGCCTTCGATATGCCGGGTACCGGGCGGGATGTTGAAATAGTGCCATGGGCGGGTTTCCGGACGCTGTTTTTTGATGCGATCCGCCCAGTCGCACTGGGTATCGAGGGGTCTCTCCAGCAAATGCCCGATCTCTTGACGCGTGGTTTCCTGCACCGACGCCATTGCCATTCGGCAGATGTCCCTGTGCCCCATATCCCACCAACTGAAGGCGGCGCTGCTCCATAACAACGTTAGCGCCAGGGGGAGAAATAATCGGCTCAGCGTGTGGAGAAGCGACATAACAACAACTCGAAATGGTGTTTCACAGGAGTCCCGTGGGGTGGAGCGGATGCCACAGGGTAAAGGCCCCGCGGGCAATCTGTAAACGGTGTGCCTCTTTCCGGTGCCGCGTTGATTGGTCCATCACGAAGCGGTCCTAAAATCGTCCGCTTATAAGATGCGCCCGGGCCGGGGCCAAGGCGAGCGGGCTGTTTATATGTGCGGCATTGTCTTGTGATGAGGTACTATCGCCGTCAGCACGTTTCAAACCGATGAATTCCAACGCCGTTGCCCCGGGGT
>JAKMEU010000068.1 GCA_022425845.1 Luminiphilus sp.
ACCGTTCCAGACCACCTCGACGTCGCGGCCCGAACCAAGGAAATACTATCCATAATAGAATTTCCAGATCATCGACTACGCACAGTTGCTATGCGGGTGGAGCAGGTAGACAACCGTGTGCGAGCGCTTATCGACGATATGCTCGAGACCATGTACGACGCGCCCGGAATTGGACTTGCAGCCACTCAGGTAGACGTCCATGAGCGCATTATCGTCATCGACGTCTCGGAAAATCGCGACGAACCCAGAGTGTTTGTGAACCCCGACATCGAGGTGCTCGATAGCGAGCTGGGCGAGTACGATGAAGGATGCCTATCGGTGCCTGGTTTTTTTGAGACCATCAACAGGCCGAGAAGAATTCAGGTCACCGCCATCAATCGAGACGGCGAACAGTTTTCAGAGACCCTCGATGGCCTGTTGGCCATTTGCCTTCAGCATGAAATCGATCACCTCGAGGGAAAACTTTTTGTTGATTACCTGTCTCCACTCAAGCGCCAACGCATCCGACGCAAGCTTGAAAAAACGCATCGCCAGCGCAGTTAGCAGATGAGCACCCCAAAGCGGATTCTTTTTGCCGGCACACCCGAGTTCGCCGCCCAACACCTTGGGGCCCTTGTTGAGGCAGGGCACGACATTTGCGCCGTATTAACCCAACCCGACCGACCGGCAGGCCGCGGAAAGCGCCTACAACCCTCTGCGGTCAAGACGGTGGCGCTGGCCGCGGGACTGGATGTGTTGCAACCCCCTTCGCTGCGACAAGCAGAGATGCAGGCACAGCTGGCAGCGCTGAATGCCGACGTGATGGTGGTAGTGGCTTATGGCCTGCTCTTGCCCCAGGCCGTGTTGGACACACCCAGGTTCGGCTGCCTCAATGTTCATGCTTCCCTGTTGCCCCGCTGGCGCGGCGCGGCGCCGATTCAACGCGCCATTGAGGCAGGGGATACGGAGAGTGGAGTGACCATTATGCTGATGGAGGCCGGCCTCGATACCGGCCCCATGCTGCGCAAGGTCGGCGTACCGCTGGCACCAACGGAAACCGCGCAATCGCTCCACGACCGGTTGGCCGAAGTGGGGCCAGAAGCACTGCTATCGGTATTGTCCGACTTGCCCGCGCACCTCGCCGCGCAGGAGCGGCAGGATGACGCGTTGGCGACCTATGCCGCCAAAATTTCCAAGACCGAGTGCGCGTTGGACTGGCAGCGGGATGCGCCCGCGCTGTGCCGACAGATCAGGGCGTTCAACCCGGCACCGGTCTGCTACAGCTACCTCGGCAGCGAGCGGATCAAGGTTTGGGAGGCCGAAGAGCAAACGCTTCCCGAGGATGACACGCCGGGGAAAATTCTGGATGCCACGCCGTCAGGGGTACTGATCGCGTGCGGCAGCGGGGCATTACGCGTCACAAGATTACAATTTCCGGGAGCCCGCGCCCTGCCCGCCGCCGAACTGCTACATGGGCGCGGCTCAGAGCTAATAGCGGGAAAGCATTTTACCCCGACTGAAGCTAACCAATGAGTCGACAGCTGACCGCACGGGCAACTGCGGCCAAAACCCTAGCCGCCGTGCAGCAGGGCGATTCCCTCGCCCGAGCGCTTCCCGCTCACCTCGAAACTTCAATACCGGATCATCGGGCACTGATTCAGGAGCTGGTCTACGGAACGCTTCGCGAATGGCCGCGACTGGACGGTATCGCCCGACAACTGCTGCGCAAACCGCTGCGTGAGAAAGACGCTGACATTTATGGCTTGATACTCATGGGCATTCAGGAATTGTCGGCCCTCCAGACACCGCCGCATGCCGCGGTTGATGAAACAGTCAAGGCTGCGCGCAGCCTGGGGAAGTCCTGGTCATCGGGTCTGGTTAACGCCTGCCTGCGCAATTACCAGCGGGAATCAGAGCGTCTTGAATTGGCATTAACAGCGGCCCAACAACACGCCCTGCCCGAATGGCTTTGGGATAAATTGGGCCAGCAATGGCCCGAGCACCGGGATGAGATAGCAGAGGCCAGCCGAAAACACCCGCCCCTCACACTGCGAGCCAATCAATCAAGGGTCGATGCATCCACCTACTGCCAGTCATTGCAGCAAGCGGGTATCAACGCCTACACGAACCGTGATATCGATACCGCCATCACGCTTGAACAACCGCAAGCCGTTGCTACCATTCCCGGGTTTCCAGAAGGCCTGAGCTCGGTTCAGGATGCCTCTGCGCAACTTGCGGCCCACTTTTTACAGCCGCGCGACCATGAACGAATTCTCGATGCCTGTGCCGCGCCCGGCGGCAAAACCTGCCATATTCTCGAAGCGGCCCCCCAGGCAAAAGTACTGGCAACGGATATCAGCGAGCGGCGCCTGATCAGCCTGCGCCAGAACATCGAGCGTCTGGGACTTTCGCCCGACATCAAGGTCATCGACGCATCACGGGCCGCGGAACAACTGGCGGGGCAAACATTCGATGCGGTGCTCGCTGACGTACCCTGCTCTGCAGCCGGTGTCATTCGGCGGAATCCGGATATCAAGATCACACGCTCAGCCAACGACATTGATCAATTTGCGCAACAGCAGGCGGCCATCGTACTCAGCCTTTGGCCTCTGGTCCGACCGGGCGGCAGGCTCCTTTATGTAACCTGCTCCATTCTGGAAGAAGAAAACGATCAGTTGATCGAAACCCTGTGCCCGCGTTTGCAGGGGTGTCAGGTTGCCGCTTTGACATCCTCAGCGGGGATGACTACGCGACTTGGATTTCAAACCCTTCCCGACAGCAAGGGAGGAGATGGGCTTTATTTCTCCCTGTTGATCAAAGAGACCGGCAGGGAATAACGCAGTAATACGGCAAAAAACACCATGAAAATCTCACCCCGTCCGTTTAAGGTCGGGTCACCTCCCGAGGAGAGGCCTGACAACCCGTGAAAATTATTATTCTTGGCGCAGGCCAGGTCGGGGGCACCCTGGCCGAACAGCTGGCTGACGAGCAAAACGAAATCACCGTTGTTGACAGTCAGGCCACGACCTTGCGTGCGCTGCAGGAGCGCCTCGACATTCGCACGGTGCACGGCGATGCAGCCCATCCCACCACACTGCTCAATGCCGGCGCTGAAAATGCCGATTTGCTTATTGCCGTCACCAACTCGGATGAAATCAACATGCTGGCCTGTCAGGTGGCCTTCACCCTGTACCGAACGCCGACAAAGATTTCCAGAATTCGCTCCTCTGATTACCTGGAAAAGAGCGATGCACTATTTAAAAGCGGCGCCATTCCAGTCGACGTCATCATTGGTCCCGAGCAGCTCGTCACCAACAATATTGAACAGCTCATCGCCAATCCGGGCTCCTTACAGGTTCTTGATTTTGCCGACGGCCGAATTCAACTGGTTGCAGTCCGGGCCATTGACGGTGGGCCTATTGTCGGTCGGCAACTTCAGGAAATACGCGATCACATGCCCAAGATTGACACGCGGGTCGCCGCCATTTTTCGCCAGGATTCGCCACCGATCATTCCCGAGGGCTTAACGGTTGTCCAGCCCAATGATGAGGTCTTCTTCATCGCCGCAAGGGATAATATTCGAGCCGTTACATCAGAGTTACGCACCATTGATGAGCCGTACCGCCGCGTTATGATCGCGGGGGGCGGAAACATCGGAGCCACCCTGGCGAGCCGCCTTGAGCGCAACTACCAGGTCAAAGTACTGGAGCTGTCATACGATCGCTGTCGCGTTCTGTCCGAGATGCTCGAAGAGACCATTGTGCTGCATGGCAGCGCCAACGAGCCCTCGCTGCTGTTGCAGGAGAATGTTGAACAGACGGATGTATTTTGCGCTCTGACCAACAACGACGAGTCGAACATTATGATGTCGATGCTGGCGAAAAGACTCGGCGCCAAAAAAGTCATCACCCTGATTACCAATGCCGCCTACGCGGATTTGGTGGGGGAAGAAATCGATATTGCCATATCCCCCCAGCAAATCACGATTGGCAGCTTGCTCACCCATGTACGGCGAGGCGATATAAGCAACGTGCATTCCCTGCGGCGGGGCGCCGCTGAGGCAATTGAGCTTATCGCTCATGGGGATGCCGGCTCTTCGAAGGTTATCGGCCGTCGCCTTGATGAGATCGACTTGCCGCAGGGCGTCACGGTGGGCGCTATTCTCCGGGATAAAAAGGTGGTCATAGCCCATAGCCATATCACCGTCGAACCCGATGACCACGTCATTCTGTTCCTCACCGATCGCAATCGAATTGCCGAG
The DNA here is from genome assembly GCA_022425845.1 of Luminiphilus sp. Lineage (GTDB taxonomy): Bacteria > Pseudomonadota > Gammaproteobacteria > Pseudomonadales > Halieaceae > Luminiphilus. Next base: position 4,241 of record JAKMEU010000068.1, read on the forward strand.
GTTGAGCGCCTCTTCGCCCCCGGCTTCGGGTTTTTCTGATGCACCTCCCGGTGTCGCTCCGCATTACAGGGGTGCTACTCCTGTTGTTCAGCACCGCCATGCTGCCGCCCATGGTGCTGGGCCTGCTGGACGATGACGGCTCGGCCCACGCCTTCGCTACCGCATTTGCCATCAACATTGTCGCCGGACTGGCACTTTGGCTCCCGACCCGTGAGGCTAAGCGCGATCTGCGAATACGAGATGGGTTTCTGGTAACTGCCCTGTTCTGGATCGTACTGGGGGTTTTTGGTGCCGTTCCATTTCTCACCAGTCCCGCCCTGCCTCTCTCTGTTGCAGAGGCGCTGTTCGAGTCCGTCTCAGGCTTGACGACAACAGGGGCAACGGTCATTGCAGGACTGGATGGACTCCCGCGCTCCCTGCTCCTTTACCGGCAACAGTTGCAGTGGTTGGGCGGCATAGGAATTATTGTACTGGCGGTCGCTATTTTACCCATGCTGGGCATTGGCGGGATGCAGTTGTACCGCGCAGAAAGTACAGGGCCCGCTAAAGACCGCAAGCTGACACCTCGCATTACCGGCACCGCAAAAGCCCTGTTTGGTATTTATCTGGGTCTCACCAGCTTGTGTGCACTGGCCTACTGGCTGGCCGGGATGACGCCATTCGATGCCGTCTGTCATGCATTTTCAACAGTGGCAATCGGGGGTTTCTCAACACACGACGCCAGTATGGGGTTTTTCCAAAATGACAGCATTCTCCTGATCTGCACTTTTTTCATGGTGGTTTCTGCCATCAACTTTGGGTTGCATTTTATTGCCCTGCAACGGCGAAGCCTCGAAATTTACCAGCGCGATTCCGAAACCGTCTTTTTTTGCAGTGTTATTGGGATCGCCATGGTCGTCACCTGCGCCACGTTGCTGATCACCCACACCCTGTCACCCACGGAGGGGTTGATCCACGGCATGTTCCAGACAGTTTCGATCGCCACCACGACCGGCTTCACCACGCAGGATTTTGCACTCTGGCCGCATTTTCTACCCGTGATGCTGCTCATCCTGTCGTTTATGGGCGGTTGTGCCGGGTCCACCGGCGGCGGTCTCAAAGCCATGCGCTTACTGCTAATTTTTCGCCAGGGCATGCGCGAGTTAAAACAGCTGCTGCACCCCAATGCAATTATTCCACTGAAGCTGGATGCCCGACGCGTCGAGCCCTCTGTCGTCAGCGCAGTTTGGAGTTTTTATGCCGTGTATATGGTCTGCCTGGTCAGCATCATGTTGCTGATGCTCGCCACGGGACTCGACTTTATGTCGGCATTCTCTGCAACCGCAGCGGCGATGAACAATCTGGGACCGGGTCTGGGAAGTGTGGCGAACAACTACGCCATGGTGAGCGAAACCGGAAAGATTATTCTATGTGTAGCCATGCTGCTTGGGCGACTTGAAGTGTTCACCCTGTTGGTACTCTTTACTCCCGCCTTTTGGCGTCCGTAACCCTCTAGCGGATGCCTCGCGCGGCCTTGATCACATCATAAGCTGTCGATATTTCCTGAGAGCGTTCGGTAGCCAGCTTGACCATTTCATCGGGCACGCCTTTGGCAATGAGTTTATCCGGGTGATTTTCGCTCATGAGCCGGCGATAACTCTTCTTGATGGCATCATCCGTATCCGACGCATTGACACCCAAAGCCTGGTAGGCGTCAGCCAAACGATCGCGGGGTGGCGCACCGCCCATACCACCGCCGGTGCCACCACTGTGAAAACGTGCCTGGGCCATCAGCATGGCCACCAAGCGATCGACCTCCTGGGTCGGCACGCCCAGAAGCCCGGCGATATGATGCAGTGCATTGCGCTCGTTGGTATCGAGCTCGCCATCGGCAAGGGCCATACTGGCCAAAAAAGCAAACAGGGTTTGATGCACCTGTCGGCGCGAGCCGACCCGGGTGGCAAAGGCCTGCACCGTCGCCCCGGGGTCAAATCCCGGCTCCGCACCGGACTGAAAGCGTTGAATGGCGGACTGGCGCTGTGATGGTGTCAGTCGAAGTTGGCGAAACAGCGCCTCAGCCTGGGCAATCTCCGCTTCACTGACCCGTCCATCCGACTTCGCAACATAGCCAAGCAACGTAAACGTGGTATCAAAAAACTGTTTCTGGATTCGGGCCAGGTTTTCAGGGCTGGCCGCTTGCAGTGCCTGCCATAGCCCTCTGTCGAAAGCATGACCAATGGCAATACCAAATAAAAGGCCGACGATTCCCAGGGTCAGGAAACCGATGAGCCCCGCTATCATCTTTCCGGCAATTTTATTCAACAGCACTACTCCGGATTAACCTCAAAACGCGATCTGGGCACCTTAAGATCTCTGTAGTGATCGCGGCCCATGTCGGGTCGACAGCGAAATCGTTTGTAAGACCATTGGTACTGGGTGTCGTGCCCCCCGACCAACTCGGCTACAGCCTCATTCATAGCGGACAGGGCAGCCTCCTCATCTTCATCATAGACGGAATCGGGTGCCGGGACGTAACGGACATTGAATCCTCGCTCAGTCCGAAATGCCACCCCCATAAAAGCCCGCGCCTTTGAACGCCTTATCAAGTTGCAGGCGAGGCTGGCGGTCCCGCAGGTAACGCCCATGAACGGCACATTCCGGCCGCCCGATGCATCATCGGGAACCTGATCCGGAAGGATGCCCGAAATGCCACCTTGTTTGACACAGCGCACCAGCGCGGCAAGGCCCCGGGCATCTGTGGGTACCAGTTGACCGCCACTGCGTTCGCGCGCGCGCTGGATGATCGGCCCCAATCCTGTAATTTTTGGCGGCTCAAACAGTGCAACCGTGTTCCCCAGCGTGGCCAGATGTAACCCCAGAACCTCCCAGTTTCCCAAGTGGGGCGCGAGAATAATGACCCCACGCCCCTCCCCCAGGGCGCTATGAACCAGGTCAGCGCCCTCAATAGTCTCAATCAATGCTGCCGTGTGCTGCCACGGCGCGTGCCACACATGCCCCATTTCAGCGGCCAGCGCTCCGGTCTCTTCCAGGCTGCCCCTGACAAGTTGTGTTTGTGCCTGAAGGGTGAGGTTGGGATAAGCGAGGGCGATGTTGCGCTCCGTGACGCGCCGGCTGCGCCCATCGACCCAGTACAACAACCGGCCCAGCCCGCGTCCAGCGGCCCTTGCCCATGTAATGGGAAGGCGATAACTGCACCAAAGCATCATCTTCAGCAAAGGCGGAACCAGTCTATTGCGCAGGGTCTGTGGGCTTGGGGAGGACAACGCGGACATCTCTGGAGGCAAGACGCGTATTATGCCTGCCCTATCGCGGGTATAATCAAGCGGCAACTCATTTATCGGACGCAACAGTGATCCCCGAAACCTTTCAAGAACTGATTCTGCGGCTGCAGAGCTTCTGGGGCAGCCATGGCTGTGTTGTCCTGCAACCCCTGGATATGGAAGTGGGAGCGGGTACGTTTCACCCCGCCACATTCCTCCGGGCGATTGGTCCGGAAAATTGGAATGCCGCTTATGTGCAGCCCAGTCGAAGACCGGCGGATGGCCGCTACGGCGAAAATCCCAACCGCTTACAGCACTACTACCAGTTTCAGGTGGTCATGAAGCCCAGCCCACCCAACTTTCAGGAACTCTATCTTGCGAGCCTTGAAGATCTCGGCATCGACCCACTTGAACACGACATCCGTTTTGTCGAGGACAACTGGGAGTCACCCACCCTGGGTGCCTGGGGGCTGGGATGGGAAGTGTGGCTCAACGGTATGGAAGTTTCCCAGTTCACCTATTTTCAGCAGGCCGGCGGTCTGGAGTGTTTCCCTGTCACTGGTGAAATCACCTATGGCCTGGAGCGCATTGCCATGTACCTGCAGGAAGTAGCGTCGGTATACGATTTGGTGTGGGCGCAGACGCCTGCAGGTCCGGTCACCTATGGCGATGTTTTCCACCAGAATGAAGTGGAAATGTCGACCTATAACTTCAAGGAAGCCGATACAGCAGCGTTGTTCTCGGCTTTCGATTTTTATGAGCACGAAGCCATTCGTCTGGTCGAGTGCAAACTGCCCCTGCCCGCCTATGAACAGGTCATGAAAGCGTCCCACGCATTCAATCTGCTCGATGCCCGTCACGCGATCGGCGTGACCGAGCGACAGCGCTACATTCTCCGGGTGCGCACCCTCGCTAAAGCAGCGGCACAGGGGTACTACGCGGCGCGCGCGACGCTTGGGTTTCCGCAGGCAGATCCTGATCTTCGGGAACAGGCACTGGAAGCACTGTCATGACCACGCCGACAGCAGATTTATTGTTTGAACTGGGTACCGAGGAATTGCCGGCCGGACCACTGATGACCATGGCGGAAGCCCTACAGCAGGGTATTGGTGACGGGCTGACACAAAACGGGCTGACCTTCGGCACATCCCGCCTGTTCGCGACACCACGCAGGCTGGCTGTGTTGGTCGAGGGGCTGGCGCTGGAAGCCCCCGACAAAACCGTTGAGCATCTGGGGCCACCGGTGGCTGCATCTCGAGATGCTTCTGGAAACTGGACCCCGGCAGCGCAGGGGTTTGCCCGAAAACAGGGCGTCGACATTGACGCGTTGACCGTCATCAGCACGCCAAAAGGGGAGCGCCTGGGTATACGCCGAACCGAACCCGGCGCGCAGGCGGCACAGGTGCTGCCAGACATTCTGGAAACCGCAGTGGCGAAGGTGCCGGTGAGCAAGCGGATGCGCTGGGGGCGCGCCCAGCATGAGTTCCTGAGACCGGTGCAGTGGATCGTGGCCCTCTTTGGCGACGAGGTGGTACCGATGAGCGTCATGGGTGTTGACTCGGATCGAGCAACCCGGGGCCATCGATTTCACCACCCCGACAGGCTTGAGCTCGCAACCGCGACAGAATACGAAAGCAAACTGCGTGAAGCACATGTCGTTGCCGATTTCCTGGTTCGTCGCGAAAGCATTGAAACGCAGGTCATTGCGCTTGCTGAACAAGTTGGAGCGCGAGCGGTTATTGATCCCGCTCTACTTGACGAGGTAACCGGGCTGGTTGAGTGGCCGGTCGCCTTGATGGGAACCTTCGATTCGGCCTTCCTCGAGGTGCCTGCCGGGGCCGTCATCTCCTCGATGAAGGAGCACCAAAAGTACTTTCACCTGGTCGATGCCGACGATCAGTTACTCCCTCGATTCATCACCATCGCCAACATCGAAAGCCGCTGCCCCGACACCATCATTGAAGGTAATGAGAAGGTGATTCGACCTCGGCTGAGTGACGCCGCTTTCTTCTTTGAGAGTGACAAGACCACGCCGCTGGCCGATCGTGCGGAGCGACTTGAAGGTATCGTGTTCCAGCAGAAGCTGGGCACTGTCGCCGACAAAGCGCGCCGGATCGTGGCGCTTTCCGGCTGGCTGGCCCAACAACTGGGCGCCGACCCGGCCATCAGCCAACGCGCTGCCTTGCTGGCTAAATGTGATCTGGTTTCCGATCTGGTTCTCGAGTTTCCAGACCTTCAGGGGATAGCGGGCGCTCACTACGCTCGCAATGACGGTGAACTTGAGTCCGTCGCTACGGCCGTTGAGGAGCATTATTGGCCACGCTTTTCGGGAGATCAATTGCCACATAGCCCTGAAGCTTCAGCGGTGGCGCTAGCGGATCGCCTAGACAC
>JAKMEU010000099.1 GCA_022425845.1 Luminiphilus sp.
CGGTGTAATTGATCACGGCATTACCCTGGTAATTCTCTTGGTCCAACACTTCAGTTTCAAAGTGAAGACTGCGGTATTCAAGCGTGCCGAATTGACAATCGAAAAATTCATCGATCTTTCCGGTGTACAAAATTTTCCCGGCGCGCTCGTCCCAAGAAGACTTGTTTTCGAAGTAGTTGACCCCGGTCTTGATCTCGATACCGCGGAGCAGGGCGTCAGTCAGGGTGTTGTAGCCCCCTATTGGAATGCCCTGGTAGCGATCGTTGAAATAGTTGTTGTCAAAGGTGAAGCGAAAGGGCAACCGTTTGATGATAAACGATGGAATCTGGGTGGCGGGGCGACCCCACTGTTTCTCCGTGTAGCCTTTAATCAGCGTTTCGTAAAGAACCCTGCCGCCAAGAAACAGCGCCTGCTCTTCTAGGTTGCTGGGATTGGTGTCTTTGAATTCAGCACGCTCCTCCGCAATTTTTGCCTCTGCTTCCTCGGGCGTCGTCACCCCCCACAGCTGGTAAAACGTATTCATATTGAACGGCAGGTTGAACAGTTTGCCGCGATGATTGGCCACCGGTGAGTTGACGTAGTGGTTGAAGGTGGTGAAGCGGTTTACGTAGTCCCAAACCGCCTGATTACTGGTGTGGAAAATGTGTGCACCGTATTTGTGCACATTGATGCCTTCTATATTTTCACAATAAATGTTGCCACCGGTGTGGGCTCGCTTGTCGATGACCAGAACCTTTTTGCCGGCATCAGTCGCCTCCCGGGCAAAAACCGAACCAAATAGCCCTGCTCCGACGATGATGTAGTCGTACTGGCTCATATTGTGATGGCCTTAACCTATGACTTCTTTGTGGACGTACTATACCAAGATGGCAGTGAATGACGTCACGCTGAGTCCATAATCACCGCGCTTCAGGTGAGTGTGCCTTTAAATATCAATTTCCGCTGGGTTAGATCAGGGGCAGCGGGTCATCAGCATTAGAGACGGGTAATAAATGCCCAGAAAAAACAAACAGACTGAAGTTGTCCATAAAAAGACTAACCGCAATTAGCCAATGGTAAAAATTTACTCCTCTTTTCGTTGCTCTCTAGACTGTAAATGCAGGTAAACTCGAACTCTGGCGCGCGAGAGCGGCGCCAATCTGCGCATCACTTGAACGCGTTTCCCTCGCTTCAAGCATCCCAGATGCGGTAAAAACATCCCCGAAACAGGAGCTTACAATGAGATCCAGGAAAACCCGCCCAATGTGGCGTGTGTCAGGTATTGCCCTCGCAGTCACCCTGGCACAAACCGCCATCGCACAGGACGCAGGATTGGAAGAGGTCATCATTACTGGTACGCGTCTCTCGGACCGCTCTGCGGCTGATTCGCCGGTACCCGTTGATGTCATCACCGGTACTGAAATGCGTGCCAATGGCTCGACTGACCTGCAGGACATGCTGCGGACCCAGGTGCCGTCATTCGATGTAAACGCACAGCCCATCAGTGATGCTGCCACGATTACCCGACCACCCAACCTGCGCGGCCTGTCGCCAGACAATGTCCTGGTGCTGGTCAACGGTAAGCGTCGTCACCGTGGATCCATTATTTCATTCCTGGGTGGCGGTATTTCCGATGGTGCCCAGGGTGTCGACATCGCGTCCATCCCGTCGCTGGCCCTAAAGCAGGTCGAAGTCCTGCGTGATGGCGCCTCGTCACAGTACGGTTCTGACGCCATTGCCGGCGTGCTGAACTTCATTCTCCGGGATGACGCAGAGGGCTTCGAGGTCGTGGCTCGCTACGGCTCCAGCTATGAGGGAGATGGCGACAACTACAACATCGCCGCTAACCTCGGCCTGCCCCTGGGCGACAGTGGTTTCATCAACATCACCGGCGAGATCAGGGACGTGGAAGGTACCGTTCGTTCCGTCGTCAGGAACGACGTGGCCTTTGCCGAGGCCAATGGCTACACACCGGTCAGTGACTATCAGGTTATCAACACCTACACCGGTGAAGTACCCCAGTACTGGGGTCAGCCGGATGTGGAAGACGATGCCAAGGTCTTCATCAATGCCGCTTTTGAAGTGAGCGACGCTCTGGAACTGTACGCTTTTGGTAACTACTCCGAGCGCGCCGTAACCGGTGGCTTCTTCTACCGAAATGTCGTGGGCGGCCCCAGCGGTCAGCGTGGCGGCGTTTACCGAGGACCGACGGTCGATCCCACCACGGGTATGGCCAGTGACACCGGTGTACCATCCGTTCTCGTGGGGGACTTGGACGGTGGTAATAGCTGTATCGATGGCAACCCACTGGGCGGATCCGGCGGCGTGATTCCCGATGCGGGCTTCCTGGGCTCCGTTGCTGGCGACCCCAATTGTTTCTCGTTCATTGAAACCATCCCGTCGGGCTTTGTACCTCGATTTGGTGGTACCAATGAGGACATGGCATTCGCCTTTGGCGCGCGGGGTACCTTCAATGTGGGCACCGGTCTTAACTACGACCTCAGCGCCCAGCGCGGTTCCAACAAGACCGACTTCTACATCCGTAACACCATCAACGCCTCCTTGGGCCCCGATACTCCTCGCGACTTCGTACCCGGCGGTCAGGAGCAAACCGAGACGGTTTACAACCTCGACCTGTCCTACGGTTTCGAAGTGGGTCTCGCTTCCGAGTTGAACGTGGCCGTTGGTGCGGAATACCGGGAAGAAGAGTTTGACCTGTTCGCAGGAGACCCTAACTCCTACGCACTGGGACCACTGGCCTCCCAGGGCTTCTCATCCAGCTCAAACGGCTTTGGTGGTTTCCCCAACGATACGTCGGCGGAGCAGGACAACACGGCCTTCTACGTGGATGTCGAAACCGACATCACCGATCGCCTGACGGTTCAGGCCGCCGTGCGTTACGAAGAGTTCAGTAACTTTGACGACACCACCAACTACAAGTTGGCAGGTCTGTTCCGCGTTACCGATGCCCTTCGTCTGCGGGCTGCCTTCTCGACCGGCTTCCACGCTCCGACTGCTGGCCAGGCCAGCATCACCAACGTAACCACCCAGAACGTCCAGGGTGTGCTGGTTGACCAGGGCACGCTGCCCCTGTTCTCGCCTGCGGGACAGATCGGTGCGGACTACATCGAAGCGACCAATGGCGGCGCAGGCCGACCCGAGCTGGGTCCGGAGGAAGCCGAGAACTTCTCCATTGGTGTCGGTTTCGATATCGGTAGTTCAACCTGGACCATCGATTACTACGACATTGATGTAGAGGATCGAATTGCCCTGGGTGCCAACGTCGACTTCCTGGCGGCCTTGAATTACGCCGGTGGCGGCACTGACTACCAGACAGTTGGCGATGCGCTGACGGGCCTGGATCAGGCTGGTGTCATCAATCGGCAGGAGTTCCTGGGTCTGGACGACCTGGCCCAGTTCCGATTCTTCACCAACAGCTTTGATACCCGCACCAAGGGTGTTGATATCGTCGGTAACATGAGCTTCGACCTGATGAGTGGTTTCTCCACCGTCACCGTCGCGTTCAACTACAACGACACCGAGGTCACCGACCGAGGCAGCATCAACCCCATCAGTGACGGCCGTGTCGAGGCTCTGGAAGAGCAGCTGCCCAATATCAAGGGCAACGTTTCCTGGACCCACACTCAGGGTAAGTGGCGTACGCTGCTGCGTGCCAACTACTACGGCAACTGGACATCAACCAGCAATGGTTACGATGTCGGTGCCAGCACCTTGGTTGATGCCCAGGTGTCCTACCAGCTCACCGACAACCTCGAGTTGACGGCGGGTGTGGACAACCTGTTTGACGAGTACCCCGATGAGACGCCGAACCCCGGTGGCCTCGGCCAGCTTTATCCGGAGGACAGCCCCCTCGGATTTAACGGCGGCATGTGGTACCTGCAGGGTCGCTACGCTTTCTAAGGTAGCTTTCAGCCTAGAACCACCCCTGGACCCGCTATGTAAGGCGCGGGCTCGAGGGTGAAAGAACCCGAGTCGGAGCTGTGTCCTGACTCGGGTTTTTTTATGGGAGACACGTTATTTTTGTACAGGGGCCTACGCTAAATTGATGTCACTGGAGCGATTAATGGGTAGCTCGACCGGCCTTTCATGACCGATTTCATTCGACTTGAATCGTCCAGCCTGGGGGTGACCCTGGGCAGTCGTGGGGCTAGGCTGGTCCAACTGACGTCCAAAAGGCATGGTGCAGAGCTATTGCTCGATGGCTCTCGGTTGGCCGCTGAACTCATTGACCAATTTTGCATTGGCGGCACTGCGGGGCCCTATGCCGGTCGCCTGCGGCGTGAGCACCCGGTCACTGGGGAGTCGACGGTCTTGCTCCATGGCGGCGAGGCTGCGCTGCATCGGCTCGACTGGCGCTTGCTGCACAGGGAAGGGGCTACCAGCGCCGCCTATGTCACCTGTCTGGGACATGGCGACGGCGGTTTGCCCGGTGATCGCGAGTTTGGGGTGGTTTACACCGTAGATGATGACCGGCTGATAATTGACTTAACTGCCAAAAGCAGCCGCGACACCCCCATCAGCATGACCAATCACGCTTACTTTACCCTGGGCGCTCAATCGGTCTGTGAGTTGTCACTCAGTCTCAATGCCCACAAGGTGCTGGCGACCGATACCTCACAATGCGCCACGGGGGAACTACTGCCGATTGCAGGCACGCACCTCGATTTCACCCGTGAACGGTCCCTTGCTGACCCCCAAACGGAACAACCCATCGCACTCGATCACAGCTATGTAATGGAGTCCGCTGCCTCCCAGTCATTAACACCGGGCGTTGCTGCAAGACTGGTAAACCGAACCAACGGGATAAGCCTCATCGTCGCGTCCAACCAACCGTGTTTACAGGTATACACTGCCTCGCACCTGACGGCGCCTTTGACAGCCCATAGCGCTATTTGCCTTGAGGCACAGGGGTTTCCCAACGGTCCAAATCTGAGTTTGGGCGAGGGCAATTCGATTTTGAGAGCTGGTCATAGCGTCGCCCAACGGATTGTTTACCGAATTGGAGATGCAGCCTGATCGAATAAGCTACATTGCTGTTGCGACGGCTATCTGAAGCTGCTGTCAGGCTTCCGGGAACGAGATTTAGATTAGAAACGCCATCCTTTGCGCGTATCGGGGTGTCCGGACCACGCTAAAGCGAGCGCCCTGCCTTTGCGTCTCGACGGCCCCGTTTGGTCAACGGCACGCCGTTCTCATCGACGGTGCTTTTGGGTTTTTCGCCTTTGGCTGTTTTCGATGCGCGGCTTCGAATGATCAGGCTCAAGGTCTCCTGATCACGCAACTTCGTGGCATTTTTCTCGAGGGTATCTAGCTCCTCAAAGCTGTATGCATCGTTCTTTAGCTTGTCTATTCGATTCACAGTGCGCTCGCTATCAGTGGGAATGACTGGAAGATTCTTTCGATCAGCCAGGCGGGGTAGGGGCAGACCGTTGCCAGCCCGCGCAGTCCAGCTGGGTTGCCACCATCAACTGTCTTGGAGTGCTGGGCAGGGTAACTGCAGA
>JAKMEU010000103.1 GCA_022425845.1 Luminiphilus sp.
GTCCAATCGTGTTTATATACGCTGACACTTCGGGGTCGTCATAAGCGCCGATGGTGTTGAGCAGGCGCTGGTGTTCATCGCCCTTCGCTTCAGGCATTACAATAGTCTGGCAGCCGACTGAAACCGAAGCGGCGTCGAGCCTGCTGCTACCAAAGCCGCTGACAATCAAAAAAAGCACCAATGAAGTAATGTTTTTCATAGGTCTGTCTTACAATTTGGCGGATAAATACTTTAGTAGTTGATCCCCCAGGCTGTCACACGCGGTGCCCTGGACCGGAGCGATGATGGGGATCGGTACAACAACGGCCGGCATGTAACTCTGGCCGCTGGTATTGGCACTGATCCGGCCGACTTCGATCTCATCGGTAAAATCCCAGATTGTTGCTTCGTAATCAGAGGCATTGCCCCAGGTGCCAAAACCAAAGCAGCCCGCACCACCTGGGCCCACGCCACAGGTCATGGAACCGGAACTGTTGGTCTCCACGGTGGAGCCGTCGATCCAGATCATGTACTCCAGTTTGATCTCGGAGAATCGGTCGGCTACCCGCTGTTGGGTCAACAGCTTATCGATGTCGTCGGTTCGCAGCGGTGCGGTGCGGGGCTCGAACCAGGGATACATCATGTTGATGAACTCCAGTTCGTGAAGCACCGTGATGGAGGCATCTCCCCGGCGGATGTGGTCACCGATGCATTCGATAAAGTCGAATTCGGTTTCATAGTCTGGGGCGTGGCGACGTCCCATGATCACGACCGAAGCATCTCCGATACCTTCGGTGGGCTCCATGAAGGTCATCTCGTCAACGGTGGCGTTAACACAGCCCTGCAGAACAATCGTCAGTGCGGCACCCAGCAGCGAAAGGACGCCACGGGCGGTGCAACTTGCGCCGTGATACCAGCGGAAGTTTTCCCTGTCGCACGATCTGTCACTCACTTTCGAAGGCCTCGGTGTCATTCTCTGCAGCCTCGTTGTCACCCGCCATCCAGGCCGCCACCCCCGGTACCCGGGTGAAGGACGTGGCGAAATTGGCGCCGGCGTCCCGTAGCGCGACCACTGCGGCCAGGTTCACGGCTTCTTCATCGGATTGTAAAAACGCTGTGGGCGTCTTCCCGTAGGCAGACAGGGTCCATTCGGCCAGCTGCTCGGTCGAGTCGATGGTCAGGTCGCCATTTTCATGATCGTGAACAGCGTCGAGGGGCACCAGACGGAATCGATATTTCATCCATATTTCGTAGACTTTGACGTTGGTGTGCAACGGTATGGTGTACTGCAGGTCAGCGACATAGGGAATAATCACCGCATCGATTTCAGACTCCCGGGCGTGCAGGGAGTCGTGGTCGCTGATACGGACGACCTCTTCAAACATTCCCCCAAACAGCGTGGTCCAGAATTCAACCTGGGCGTCTCCAGTTTTAACCAGCCAGTCGGTTTCCGCGCGGCCCGCCGCCTCGTCGAAAATTTCGTGTTGAGCGAAGGCATCGCTGTAGACAACCCCCAGGGTAATGGGCAGGGGATCCATGAGGGGTTTCGGGAAATTGCCTTTGACCACCACCTCGCGCGCGCCACAAGCGGTGAGCAACAGCAACCCGGCCAGAATGCCGAGAGCCCGTAACGTCCTTTTAGGGCCTGAAATCATTGAGTCCAACAAAGGTCCCGCCGTTCTTGTAAGTCAGTTCTCTCATCAGTGTAGCAAAACGGATACCCGTCACCTGTAGCTCGGGTGGCCTTATGAATTGTACGGGAAACCCCACACCATGGATTCTGACACGCCGTTCGCCGCCAAAGTTCTGCGCATTAAGGCGATCTACCGTTTCGACAACCGTGCGGATGGACTCGCCCGTGAATTCGTCGCCAAAGACGTAGATGGAGATTCTTTTGTCGGGATCGTAAAACGAACGTACCGCTGCCGTGATGCCTTCGACCGGGGAACTGTTGGAAAATACATTCCAATTGGCGAGATTGCGCAGTATCAGGCTACGCCGGGCGGGCGTATCGGGAATCCATTGCCCACGGTAGCGGGAGAACAGGTAGTTGCCCATGTCATTGAGTACCTGGATACCTTTAACCTCGGGGTAGATATTCAGGGTGGCTTCCATTTCCCTCAACATCCGGTCCCAGGCATAGGAGAACATCGAGCCGGAGGTATCAATGATGAAGATAATGTACTCGCTGTCGACCGGGATGCCGCCGATCAACTGATTTTTACGCTGGCTGTTGACTCCCAGAAGGCGCTTCTCTTCATCGCTCAACCGCTGGCGTGCCACCGCCAGCTCTTGCTGAATGATGCTGTTGGAGTTTCGGGAGATCTCAAGGCTGTCATACCGGGAGCGGGCACTGGCCAGCGCTCCCTGCAAAATGGCAATTCGATCTTCGTATTCGGAAATCTGCTCTTGTTTGGCATTGAGATCCCTGTTCAGGATGGTGGTTTCACCCCGGATTTCGAACAGCTGCTGCGTTAGATCTGCCACCCGGCCATCGGCTACCACGGTTGAGCGTTCGAGAATCTGTGGCTGAACGGTCTTGGTGATCATGAGAAGCAGGATGACAGCACCGAAGCCGCAGCAGATCACATCGAGAAAAGAGATGGAAAATTCGGGGGTTCCCCTGCGCTGTTTCATAGGCTGTTATACCTCCTGCGCATCAGGGCCAGTCCCGTGAGGGCGACATGAAGGAACCCCCACTGACCTGAGCCAATTGCCAGAATTCTGACGCGGCCATCGGATCGCCCTCCATGGGCGCCAGGATAATGTTGACCGGTACACCTGACGGCAGTCTCTGCACGGCTCGACGAAAGAGTGCCAGTCGATCACGCCCTGAAATGGTTGTTTTCCGTGGCGCTTCAGTCCCCTGAGTGGGCAGCCCATCGGTGATGAGAAAGATATTGTCGGGTCCGCCGGGTAGCTTGGCAACAGCATCGAAAGCACGGTGCAGGCTGGTCCCACCTCCGGGAAGCTGGTCACGCAGGGCGTCAGTGGCGGCTTTCAGTTTTGCCGCGTCCGCAACTTCCAGCCATTGCCCTTCCGTGCCTGATAGCGCCGGACGAGCCTCGGTATTGAAGGTGATAATCTGGTAGCGGGCATTGATCGGTAACTGTGAGGTTAGCCAGTCCACGGTGTTGAGCGTGCGTTGCCACTTTCCAGCCTCCCGTTGCAGTGAGGGGTCCATATTGCGCAGGCGAATTACGTTGACGATCGAATCCGCCAGCATGCTGGCAGAGGCGTCCACGAGGATCACAATCCGGTTGCCGCCCAGGTTTAAGCCCGTCAGGTACTGCCGATTCCCGTCCCCCGTAAAATCCCGTGCGCTCTGTCCGGCTTCGGCTTTGGCCGCCTCCCGCAGTTTGGTCACCCGCTCCTCCAGCCGGTTGATCTCGGCTTTCAGGGCCTCTACGTCGCTGGTATCGGTAAAGCCTTCCTCCTCAAGCGACGCAATCAACGCCTCGTAGCGATCAAGGTCTTCGGTAACCCGTGTGGCGAGCCCCTGCGCTTCGACTATTTCCAGATCAATGCTGGCCAGCGCATTGCGGAGTGCTACGAGCCCTTCCTCGCCATCCCGGATATCGTCTTCCAGCAAATCAATCTCTGAAAAGACCTCGGCATTGAGCGTGCGGGTCTCCACTTCCATGGAGTGGTCTATGATCAGGAATACCAATACGACGGCACCAAAGCCGCAAGACATGATATCCAGAAAGCTCAGGTTAAAAGTCGAGGTTTGGCGCTTGCGCCTTGCCAAGGTTCAGTCCCCAACCACAATCAAGAGCGCTCGGTAGCCAGACGCGTCGGAAAGCTCATCACCGGGGCAGAGAACCTGTCCATTCTCAGCAGGCTGGCCATTGACCTGCAGGTCCGAAGCTTCCCCCAGCGCCAGGCGCGCCGCTGTCGCCTCGGTAGCGACGCTGGCCGCTTCAGGCAGGGCGTCGTTTGCAGATTCCAAAGGAATGGCGCTACTGCCCAGCAGTAGATGGGTAGGTGGCGTGATATCCCGGTGATCTGCGGCGGCTGAAGCTGGCGCCTGTTGCGTTATTTCAGTCGAGGACTCCATGCCGCCCGATGTCACAACAGGCACGCTCCTGTTGAGCGTTAACTGATCAGCGGTTTGCAGCAAAGCGGATGCGCACTCACTCACCACAGCGGCAAGCCGCTGTCCCGAGGTCTTGTGATGTACCGCTGGCAGTACGAGTCCCGGCAGCAGGTCCAGGGGGCTTTCAAGTAAAATGGGCGCGTCGCCGCTGAGCAGTGGGGCGATCACGCGGCCATAGGCCGCCCCGACACTTTGCAGATCGTCCCGTGTGATGCGTGCCTGGTAGCCACCAATGGCAATCTGTGCCTCGCCAACGGAGCGCAGGCTTTCCAGAGCGCCCGGCAGGGCATCGTAAAGCGACTGCTCGCCATCGGCACTGCGCAGTGGATCAAAACGGGTTTGTGCGACGAAACTACCGGCGATGGCAGTTGCCAGGCGATCCTGCAGTGCCAGCATTCCCTCGCCCGGAATGACCTGACCCGTTTCGACGGTGACCTGCTGGCCGTCTACAACAAAGGGGGTTACCTGTGTCTGGTGCAACTGCAGCTCAACGTGTTGCCCCCGGGACAGGCCACTCGCGGCGCCCAGTACAGCCGTTCGATGTACGAGTCCTGCCACCCGAAAGGGCAAATGTTCGACAATGCCCAGCAGCAGGGAGAGTGCTTCCCTGCCCATACTTCCCGGGGCTGTGATCAACAGGTCGCTGGGCTCCCCCGCCAGCCGGTGCATATCCTGTAGATGGGCATGCACCAGGTCAGCCGCATGGCGGGCCTGACCCAGGGGTGGAGACAGGGGTTGGGTGCTGAGTTGTGACCAATAGCGCGTGTTGACCTCACGGGGTGTGCGGCGCTGGGTGCGCATGGCAGGTACACCAAAGCGAAAGTGCTGACCATCCCACCAGGCATAGCCGGGAGACTCTACAAGTTCGTCCCGGTGCCAAAGGCGCAGGGTGCTGTCATGCAGATCCAGGACAGAGCTCATGAGCGTGGCACCGCCAGATGACGCAGTAGCTTGCGGTCAATGTAGCGTTGGGTGTTAAGAACGAGTCGCTCCTGGGAGAGCTGCAGCTGATGCAGCGCAAACATGATGATGATCGATAGCACCAGGGCGACAAAGGTACTGTTAAACGCCACGCCCAGGCTGACGGTTACGCCAGAAATATCACCCTCGACGGCCTTGTAAGCCTGTCCGAGTGCGTCGCCGATACCCCGGACCGTCCCGATAAACCCGATGGAGGGGATCGCCCAGGAAATGTAGCGCACCATGGACAACTCCGAATCGAGACGGTCCGCTTCGATATCGCACTGCTCGCGAACACTTTCTGACACTGCGGGAATGGATTGGGTTGTGGCAAAGCGCTGCAGGGCATTCATGAGTGCACGGGGCAACAGGAAATCCTGCTCTTCCTCGGGGAGCGCCTCCAGAGCTCGCGAGTATTCGCGGCTGTCCTGGGGCAGGAGGCTGGTGCCGGTGGGCACGTCGATCAGGCTTCTTCCCAGCATGCTTTGCTCGTCGCGGGTTCGTCGTGCCTTGAGCCCCATGATGGCGAGCGCCCAGATGAGAAGTATGAAGCAGGCCTCCTGTTCGAGGTCACGGATGACGATGGCGAGCGTACGCTGGCTGACCACTTCCTCTCCTGCCGCCTGAAGGGCCGCCTGAGCTGCCAGCTGGGCATCGGCGGTGGGCCGGATGACCCCGACGTAAACGCCGTGCACGACAATGACGGCTAGCAGCAGTGCAAAGATCTGGTAGAGGAATTCATTGTTGAAACGGAGGTTCATACCGGTCTAGGCCTCATCAGATATCGACAGGAAAGGACACAGAGCTGTCCTCTGAAATACTTTCGCTGGGTTCATAGTCAAGTGACGGCCGACCCGTTGCAGCGCTCTCAATGGTCTCTTCGGAGGGCTTGTCCTGCGGGGCAGCCGGTGGCGGCTGCTGCTCGTTCGCCGTCGCGCTGGCATCAGGTGGTGTAGCGGCGTCCTGACTCAAGGCGACGCCTGCCGACAGCACCAGAACGCTGCAGGCCACCCATCCCATGTTCCCGCGCCACTTTTTCCTATTCTGCATAACGCGCAATCCTGAAACCCAGATCATCCCTGCCGGACGCACCATAGTCCCGGTACGTCAGCCGAAGCTCCGACAGCCGACTCAACGCCCAGCTGGCCCCTCGCACGGTGTAGTTATCACCCTTGAGCGCTCCCAGCGGATCGGTCGCCAACTCTGCGTTGGCGGACGGGATCGCGTAAACGTCGTGAACCCACTCGGCGACATTCCCCCCCATATCGTACAACCCCCGATGGTTGGCGGGGAAACTACCGACAGGTGCCGACACGATATAGCCGTCGGCATAACCGTTCAGAATGCGTCCGGTAACGAGCGCCGACGTATTATCCGCCACGTTCACCACCGCGCTGCTGGGTGGGAAGTCTTCTCCCCAGGCAAACTTGCGATACTGTTCGCCCTCAACCCGGGCCGCATATGACCACTCGGCTTCGGTAGGCAGGCGATAGCCGGTACTGGAGGGATTGTAGCCATCAATGATGCCCTGGGTTTCCCGGTAGAACGGGGGTAGACCCTCGCGGCTGCTCAGCCAATTACAGAATCGTGCGGCCTGCTGCCAGCTCATGCCTACGGCGGGTTGGTGCTCGCGATTCATGCTGTTGCCTTCGATTTGGCCACTGTCATGGCTTTCGAGGAACTGGCGAAATTGGGCGTTGGTGGTCTCTGTCGTCGCCAGGTAAAACGCGCGCTCAAGTTCCACGGTGTGGAGGACTTCGTTTGAACGACGACCGGGTTCCCGGCGGGATGCGCCCATACTGAAGCTGTTCATGGGCTCTGTCAGGGGATCAATGAGCACCAGGGTTTGCCCCAGTGCCGACGTGATCTCAGGGGTCAACGCCGCTTTTCGCGCCTCGGCCTCTGTGAGCAGGGCGATATCAACCACCTGGCCCAGCCCCTCTCGTGGCGTTACCCGAAGACGCTGGCTGGCATAGCCCGCAAGCCGCACTTCAACGCGCTGCTCTACGGCGGGTAAATCCAGAGCCTGGCTCCCCGTCCCCTCAAGGCGCCCGTTAATCCAAAGCTGGGCATCGGGTGGTGTCAGCTGGAAGCTAATGTTGCCCAGTCTGGGTTCGAGCTTGACGGTTCGTGTTGCTGTCGTGCCCTTCTCAAGGCTGACTTCCAATCTTGCACGGTTGTAACCGACCTTGCTGACCTGAATACGATGGTTGCGGCCGGGATCAAGTTCGAGGGACAGTGGCGTGAGGCCCATAAAGTCCCCGTCTACGGTGACGTTGGCTGCAGCCGGGCTGGACTGGAGCTCGAGAATGCCGGCCGCGGGCACCAGTGTTATGGGCTCGAGGACCTGATCCACCTCAGCAACAACGTTGACCTCTATATTTGCATCGAGGTAGCCCGGAGCGCGAATGCTGAGCAGGCGATCACCACTCAACACCTGCACGGGTGTACCCACAGTGCTGACTGGCTCGTCATCGATCCAGAGGGTTGCGTCGTCGGGCTGTGCGGTGACCAGGATCTCGGCCCAATCTGGATTAAGAACAAGCGTCAGTGTTTGTTCGATACCCCGCCCAGTGACCTCCAACAGTTCATCGCTGGACTGGTGTCGGGCAAGTGCTACAGAAATGGGTGTCGGGCCTGCAGGCAGATTGAGCCCTTCGAGGGGCGTCTGTCCCAACGTCTCCCCCGAAACGGTCACAGTGGCGCCGGGTGGATTACTCCGAATAGAAACCCGGCCGGGTAAAATAGCGGGTGACACCGTCAGCTGTTGGCTATCGCTATCGCTGACTGAGACCCGCTCCTGCCAGTCCCTGTATCCGGGCACCGTTACCGTGACCCTGTATTGTCCCGGGCGAATCAGATAACGCTGACCAAACGGAACATTCAAGCCATCGATATCAATGCGGGGGGTGCCAACGGCGTCGACCTGAATCTCGAGGGAACGGGCGGTGAGCAGGAAAAAAAGCACACCCGCAGCGACCAGCGCGATACCCCCAAGGGCAATCTTCGGCCAGAGGGGTGGCCGCTCAGGCCGTTCTCCGGGGTCGAGGGGTTGAAACCCCGTAGGCGTTAAACGCTCTGAATCATTAGCCTGTGAGGGCGCAAACCCGCCCGGGGTTAACGGCGCATTATTGTCGTTGGGTGTCATATGGCTTCCTGGCACCGAACATCGATGACGGTTTCGCCGCCGGGTTTGATATCGAAGTTGATGCGCACATCACGGTAACCGTTGCGCACGCCGAGGGCCGTGTAACTTCCAGGTCGCAGCGTGAGCTGGGTTGATCCAAACGTGCCCAGGCGTTTGACCCGAAGCAGGGTGACGTCGGTTTGTGAATCTGAGGTCAGGGTTATGGTTACCGGCGTTTTGGCCCAGGTCAGCAGATCTGACAGTTCAGTGGTTTGCTGGTCCAAAAGCGGTCCCCGTGGCGTGGCGGCAAGCGCGTCAGCCAACAGGGTTTCCGCTGCCTTCAGGGCGCGGGCATCTACAAGGCGAGACGGTTCTTCAAGTACCGAAGAAAGCGCGTCGGCAAGCTCTGCGCGGGGCGTTGCCCGGGCAATGCCATCCCGGGCAAAAATGAGGGTGTTGTCGATCTCGAGTGCC
>JAKMEU010000173.1 GCA_022425845.1 Luminiphilus sp.
CGTTGAGGCTGTCTACGTCGCCCCTGGCAATGCAGGCACTGCTCGAGAGCCCGGCTTAACCAATGTAGCGATTGATATCATGGACTTCGAAGCACTCGCAGACTTCGCAGCAGAGAATCAGGTCGCGCTGACTGTGATCGGCCCGGAAGCACCTCTGGTGGAGGGTGTGGTGGATTATTTCGCCAGCCGCGACCTCGACTGCTTTGGCCCCAGTCAGGCCGCCGCCCAGCTGGAGGGCTCAAAGGCCTTCACCAAAGACTTTTTAGCCCGCCACAACATCCCCACCGGTGAGT
Source organism: Luminiphilus sp. (assembly GCA_022425845.1). Lineage (GTDB taxonomy): Bacteria > Pseudomonadota > Gammaproteobacteria > Pseudomonadales > Halieaceae > Luminiphilus. The sequence continues at coordinate 294 of JAKMEU010000173.1, forward strand.
ACGCTAACTTCACTGAGCCAGAACCCGCTCTGGCCTACGTTCGCAAACACGGTGCACCCATTGTTATCAAAGCCGACGGACTGGCGGCGGGCAAAGGGGTCATCGTGGCGGAAACACTCGAACAGGCAGAGGCAGCGGTTATCGATATGCTGTCGGGCAATGCCTTTGGAGACGCCGGTTGTCGCGTGGTTATCGAAGAATTTCTGGAGGGCGAGGAAGCCAGCTTCATTGTTATTGCAGACGGTGCGCATGCGCTCCCCATGGCCAGCAGCCAGGACCACAAACGCATTGGTGAGGGCGATACCGGACCCAATACGGGGGGCATGGGTGCCTACTCCCCGGCGCCGGTGGTAACGCCGGAAATCCACGAGCGCATTATGGCGCAGGTGATCAACCCCACCCTCGAAGGCATGGCGTCGGATGGTATGCCATACACCGGCTTTCTGTACGCGGGACTGATGATCGATCGCGAGGGCAATCCCAGGGTCATCGAATTCAACTGTCGCTTTGGCGATCCGGAAACACAGCCCATCATGATGCGCCTGCAGAGCGACCTGGATCAGCTCTGCAGGAAGGCGCTGGCAGGCGAGCTCGCCTCCACCGAAGCCCAGTGGGATTCCCGCGCGGCCCTGGGCGTTGTCCTCGCAGCGGAGGGGTATCCCGGCGGCTACACGAAGGGAACGCCTATTTCAGGACTCGAGTCGATGCCATCGGAGGCCTTCGACAACGACATCAAGGTTTTTCACGCCGGCACGGCGGATGTGGACAGTCAGCTCTGCACCAGCGGCGGTCGCGTGCTCTGTGTAACGGCGCTGGGCGTCGATATCCCGGGGGCGCAACACGCTGCTTACGACGCGGTGGCATATATCAATTGGCCGGGCATGACCTTTCGCCGCGATATTGGCTGGCGCGCCGTGGACCGTTAGAGTCCACGTATTGGGATAACGGTAAACGACTATGAGTGAACGAGAACTCAGCCCCATGGATCGGGTCCTGGTTGAAGTGGATGGTATGTTGCGGACGTTGTCCCGCCGCGGCGCTTCTGCAGCGCGCCCTTCACCTGCTGAGGGCCACGCTGAAGCCCAGCTGTCGGATCGGGAACGCAAGCATGTTGCGGGTCTGATGCGGGTGAACCATACCGGAGAGGTCTGCGCACAGGCGCTCTACCAGGGTCAGGCCCTGACCGCCAAAACAGCTGGCACACGAAGCGAAATGCAGGAAGCCGCCCAGGAAGAGATAGACCATCTGGTCTGGTGCGAAGAGCGACTCGATGAGCTGGGTGCCCGCCCCAGTGCACTCAACCCGATTTTTTACGGCGCCTCCCTCGCCATGGGAGCAGCTGCCGGTCTGGTGGGCGATCGCGTCAGCCTGGGCTTTGTCCATGCCACGGAGGAACGGGTCGCGAGCCACCTGCGCAGCCACCTCAAGGCGCTGCCTGACACCGACCGGAAATCGCAGCTCATTCTCCAGAAAATGCTGGAAGATGAGGAGCGGCATGGCGAAAACGCCCTCAATGCAGGGGGCAAGGAACTCCCCAGGCAAGTCAAGACGGCAATGTCGCAGGTCGCCAAATTGATGACCGGCAGCACCTATTGGATTTGACGCGGCGACCGCTGCAGTAGTCCTATTACGAAGGCTCGACTGATGCGCCAAGCCCGATGAGGTTCACGCTGAACGACGCCGGGTTCAGCCCCAGCCAAATGGGCTCTTCAAAACCCCACTGACGCGTGGTCAGAGCCAGTCAAGCGGGAAACGCCAACGCCCCGGGCTTTATCGCACCCCTGCAACCCGTGCTTCAGGCGGCCTGCGCCTCCTCCACAGTAAAACTATGGGAGACCTGAACCCCAGCTTTGGCCAGCATAATAGATGCCGAGCAATATTTTTCAGCTGACAACTCCACCGCCCGACGCACCTGGCTCTCTTTGAGGCCATGCCCCGTCACGACGAAGTGCAGGCCCATCGATTCAAAAACTCCGGGGACCGCATCGACACGCTGTGCCTGTAACTCGACTCGACAGGCGGTGACTTGCTGGCGCGCCTTCTTCAGGATGGAAATCACGTCGTATATCGCGCAGCCCCCAGTACCCAGCAGGATC
>JAKMEU010000182.1 GCA_022425845.1 Luminiphilus sp.
CTACGAGCAGGGGGTGGATCAGTACCTTGGCGAGTACACCCCCATGATGTCCGAGACGATCGACGGTATTGTTCAGCATACCTTTGGCGCCGGCGATGGCCCGCTCTGCCTTGAGGGTGGCGAGTACACCATGGCCACACGAGAGGGGTCTGCTGGCGACCTGATGATTTTCCTGGAGGGCGGGGGTGCCTGCAGCAGCGTTTTTTGCCAGGCCACAACGCAAGCCGCACCCGGAATCCCCGAGCGTGGGATCCTGAACCCAGCGTTCCCCAACAATCCAGCGGCCGATTACAACGTCGCCTATCTTCCCTACTGCGATGGGTCGGTGTTTTCGGGTGATGTTGACTACGACACGGATGATGATGGGACCATTGACCGTTACCACCGCGGGTTAAAAAACCTATCTGCCTCTATCGACGTGATCGCATCGACCTTTCCTGAACCCTCCCGAATTCTCCTTACGGGAAACAGCGCCGGGGGTTACGGTACCGACTATATGCTGCCCCTGGTTCGCAAGCTGTTTCCCAACACCCCGATCGACCTGGTGAACGATTCGGGTGTGGGCGTCGCAAAGCCCGGCTACGTTGAGTTTCTCGCCGACGAATGGAACGCCCTCAGGTTCATCCCTGAAGATTGCGCTGACTGCATTAGCGATGCTGGCCATACGACGGGCTACCACATTTTCCAACTGGACGAGGATCCCAATCTACGCATGGGCTTCATGAGCACAAAACAGGATTTTGTGATTGCCGATGTGTTCGTTGGGATCGGTGGTGAAGCCTTCGAGGAGGCCTTGATCGAAGAGATGGCAGCGCTGGAGGAAGCTCATCCCGATCGGTTCCGAAGCCTGATAGCCGACGGTAACAGCCACACCTTTATTCAGGCTCAATTTGATCGCGAGGTCGGCGGCATACCGGTCTATCAATGGGTCACTGACATGCTGGATGGCAGCGACGACTGGCAGAGTGTGAGCGACTGAAGCATGGGCACCAGCCAACCCAGTGTTTGGGGTTGGCTAATTTCCCATAGCCACGGCCTGCGGCGCATACACCGGCACAGACCGTCCTAGAACTTGGCGTCGTGGAAGACGTTTTGCACGTCTTCACAGGCATTGAGCAGGTCGAGTAACTTCTCAAATTGCTCCTGCTCTTCGCCACTCACAACCGTCTCGCCGCGGGGCACAAACTGAATTTCGTCCACCTCGAAATCAATACCTTCGAAAGCCTCGGTCAGGCAGTTCCGGGTGTTGGCGTACTCGGTATGGGGCGCGATCACGGTCACCATATCCTCATCGCTTTCCACCTCGGAAACGTCAACATCTGCCATCAATAAGGCCTCAAGCACGCCATCCTCATCGCCTTTGAAGACAAACACAGCCGCGTGGTCAAACATATGGGCCACGGTACCGGGGGTTCCCATCTTGCCCTTGCCCTTGGTGAAGGCGGGCCTGACCTCGCCGATGGTCCGATTCGGATTGTCGGTGAGGCAATCAACCAGCAGCATCGTGCCACCGGGCCCGAATCCCTCGTAGCGGGCCACCTGGTAATCCTCACCCGCTCCCGACTCGGCCTTGGCCACCGCCTTATCGATAACATGGGAGGGCACCTGATCCTTCTTTGCCCGCTCAATAAGCGACCGCAGTGACAGGTTGGCCGCTGGATCCGTCCCGCCGGCCTTGGCACTGACATAAATTTCGCGACTGTATCGGGAATAGACCGCCGTCTTCACAGCAGCCGTCTTGGCCATGGAAAGTTTGCGGTTTTGGTAGGCGCGGCCCATTACAAGCTCCGTGTCGTAGTAGTGAGGCAGGCAGTTTACCGTGAATCAATGTCCGGTTAATCCCCCGGAGAATTTGGCCCTGAGCCTGCTGACCGGGACATCAACCAAACCGCCATGGCCACGGCCACACCCCCCAGCATCTGAATCAGGGTAAAGCTGGCATCCAGGAGGGATACGGACATCAGCGCCGTAAACAGTGGGATCAGGAACAAATAGCCACTGGTAACGCTGGCCCCTCCCAACTGCAAAGCGGCAAACCAGAGCCCGAAGGACACGATTGAGGCAGGAATCACCAGCCAAAAGAACAGCAGAAAATCTTCCCCCCCAACAAGCTCAATCAGCGGAACACCCAGGAACGCCATCAGCAGTTGGATCTCAAGACCGCCAATCAGCATTTGCCAACCGTTGAGGCTCCAACCAGTGACACGCAGGGCAGCACGTTTGGTCACCATCGTCGCCGATGCCCAGCTGATAGCGCCTAGGATTGCGAGGCCATACCACCGCAACTGACCCGACCCCGCCGAACCGACGCCCGAACCCACAATCAGCGTGACCCCCACCATTCCCAGGACCAGAGCTGCGACCTGTCCGCGCCGGGGCACTTGGCGGTCCAGAACCCCCTGCAGTACCGTCACCCAAATCGGCATCGTCAGGGTCATGAGTGACAGGGTGGCCGCACTCAGGTGCGTCATCGCAAAAAAGCCGGTACCAAACAACACGGCTGTCTGCAGTGTGCCCACCAGAATGACACCCAGCAGGTCCCTTATTGTTTTAGGCACGACCAGTTGCCCGCGGATATACAGCCAGACAACAGCTACAAGTCCTGCCAGCGTAAAGCGGCTGGCCACCAGTGATAGCGGATGCACGTCATTGTTGAGGAACATTTTGGAGACAACAAAGCCCGACGCCATCAGAAGCGTCGAAGCGAGCAGAAACAGGTAATAACGCATCGGCGTTGCCTTAGCGGCTAGTCTTCCCTGCCCATGCGCCGTGTTATGGCCTGATAACCGGTGGGCAAAATCTGGGTCAACAATTGCAATAACCGAGCATCCAAGCCCACCAGGATGCGGGGCTTTCCCCTCGCCGTTTGTTTGAGAATGATTGCCGCCGCTTTCTCGGGGGAGGTTTTTGCCACATTGCGAAAGCGCGCATCGCGCTCCTGGGGGCTGAGTGCGACCTCCCCACCATCGGTTCGCGCGCGAAGCGCGATATTGGTGGCAACACCGCCGGGGTGCACGCAGCTAACCTTGATGGAGCTGTCGTGATACTCCGCCTGCAGTGCCTCCGTGAACCCACGAACCGCAAATTTGGCGGCGTTGTAGGCACTTTGGCTGGCGACACCAATCATGCCGAAAATAGACGATACATTCACGAGATGACCGAAAGTCGCTGATTGCAGCAAGGGTAGAAAGGCCCGTGTTGACCAGACGACGCCCCAAAAATTGATGGCCATCAACCACTGGAAACTGTCTTCGCTGGAATCTGCAAATAAGGCGCCGTAGGCGACACCGGCATTGTTAAACACGGCATCGAGATAACTTGTTTCACCGGCAACCTGTCCCGCCCAGCCTTCAATCGCATCGCGGTCTCCGCAGTCAACAATGGCAGTGTGAACAGCCGCCCGCGTGGGATCCAGTGAATCCCGGGTGGCGTTTAGGCGGTCAATATCAATATCACAGAGCCACAGCTCGCAACCGACGTTGTTGAGCTGTTGCGCCAGCGCCCTGCCGATGCCGTCACCTGCCCCTGTGACCGCTGCCTTTTTACCGCTGAAGTAATTCGTAGCCAAGAGGTCCACCCTCCCCAAAGGTTGCAGGTACACTAGGGTATGCGGGGTGTGCAGACAAGCCATTAAGCGCTACCTTTGGCCCACTGTTCTGCGCCCTTTAACCGGAGCCTTGTGTACCGATGATTCCAGCGGATGAAACCTTCGACGGCAGTTGGCCGTTTAAACCTCTTTTTTCAAGCGCCTCGGGCTTCCGTCAACATTATGTCGATGAGGGCCCGCGCGATGCGGAGGTTTTGCTACTGCTTCACGGCGAACCCACCTGGGGCTACCTCTACCGCAATATGATCCCCGCGCTGGCCCAGCACTATCGAGTCATCGTGCCCGATCACATGGGTTTTGGTAAATCAGAGACACCGCAAAATCGAGAGTACACACTCAGGACTCATGTCGAAAATCTGGAACGGTTGATAGAGGCGCTGGAACTTGAAGCCGTCACAATGGTCGCCCAGGACTGGGGCGGCCCCATTTCAGGCGCCTTTACCGCACGCAACCCCGACCGGGTCAAACGACTTTTTCTAATGAATACGGTGCTGGGCTACGGTGGTGGCAAGGCCGCCAATGGCAAGACCCCTTGGTTCAAGTGGATAGAAGAACACGCGACTGCAGGCACACTCGAGGGCATTCTGGGCGAACTGGGCAGTACCGTACTGTCCGTCATGAAGATCATTGGCTTCCAAAACTCAAGCGCTGTGTCTGACACCTGGATCAGGGCCTACTCGGCACCCTTTCCAGACCGGGCCAGTTGTATTGGCGCCCTCAATTTTCCGCTGGACATACATGAGGGTCGCTTCCTGCCCTTTGTGATCGAAACACTTGAAACCGGCGACATCGCTGCGCTGCGCAACAAACCCGCCATGCTGGTCTCAGGTGACAGGGACCATGCGATAGCGAAGGACCACGCGGTGAGTGATTTTCGGGGACTGTTTCCCGAGGCTCCGATTATCAATGTTGAAGGCGTCGGGCATTTCTGCCAGGAAGATATTCCCGAAACCCTGTCGGCGCTGATCGATAGCTTTGTTCAGGCCAACCCATGACCCCTCACCACGCGCCAAAACAACAACAGGTTGAGCCATGAAGAATGCAGTGACACTTTTGGACGGTGGTATGGGCCAGGAATTGATCCGCCGGAGTCGTGCCGACAAGCCGCATCCGCTCTGGTCCCTGCAGGTGATGATGGATGAGCCAGAACTTGTGAGCGATGTGCACCGTGATTTCTGTCTCGCCGGTGCCCGGGTTATCTGCCTCAACACCTACTCCGTCACCCGGCATCGACTCACTATGGGCAGCCACCTGCCCGACCTCCCTGACCTGCTGACACTGGCCTACCAACTGGCCGCAGCGGGCGTGACGGCCTCGGGCCGGCAGGGTGTGGATATCGTGTCCTCCCTACCCCCCCTCACGGCGTCCTACCTGAAAAAAAGCCCATTGTCGGAACGACAGATGGCCGAAGAGTACGAAGAGCTGATCCGACTACAGATGAATAACGTCAGCGGATTTATCGCCGAGACCATTCCCTCGATTAGCGAGGGCTTGGCCGCATTGCGGGGCGCGGAAAACGCCGGCCACCCGATCCATCTGGCCCTGACGGTTCAGGATGAGGACGGGACGCGGTTACGCTCAGGTGAACGCCTGGAAGACGCACTCGATTCAGTGCTGCCACTGGAGCCTTGCTCGGTGATGATCAACTGTTCAGTACCCGAGGCCATCGACCATGCCATGGCCATCGTGTCAGGCAGGACTGAACGATTTGGCGCGTATGCCAATGGTTTTCATTCCATCGGCGCACTGAAACCCGGCGGTACGGTAGACGTGCTGGCCGCTCGGGAAGAACTGACCCCGGACGTCTACGCCGGCATGGCGCTAGGCTGGCTGGATCAGGGGGCGACGCTTCTGGGCGGTTGCTGTGAAGTGGGCCCTGACCACATCGCCGCCCTCGCGTCAGCACTGTCAGGGCGCGGCAGGGAACCAACCGGCCTGACTGGCCCAGCCGTCTAGTGAGGTGCCTGTAGCCAGGTACTTTTCGTCAGGTCCTTACTTCTGCACCCAACTGTTGCACCATCCCGCAGCATGAACGCGTTTGCCCGCAAAGATGGGGCAGGCGCCATACTCGTCATCGATAGCCTTGTAAATTGCGCAGCTGGTGCACTGCTGACCTGCACCGTCAGGACCCGCTTTCTTCGCCCACTTTGTCGTATCCACGGTGCTGTGGTCCGCGACATAGCCAAGGGCCACTGCCGTCGGGTCATCAGCCGCAACGACGGGTCCCTGAGCGTGAGACACCCGAGCGATCAGTAGTCCGGTTGACGCTGCTGCCGCAGATTTAATAAAGGTGCGGCGGTTGGTTTGGTACGACATGGTGTAACTCCCTGTGCTTAAAGGCTGTGCGATACCTTAACTACGCCCAGGGCAGATGGACAGTCTGTCAGCGTCCAGTTTTTGTCAGGATGAGCAGTCTCCGGGCTGCTGCCCCTGATCCGGGGAGGATTGCCATTATGAAGCGTGATAACCATCGGCGAGACGAGAGGTCAGGCCACCCCATTCAATCCCAGCCGCACCCAGTCCCTTCGCCAGAGCGATTCATCGCCAACCTGCACGCTCCTGTTTAGCTCAGGATGCGGTACCTGAGCCACCTTGTTCAAGCAGCGGCACCCAGCCTGCCCGGGAAACCAACAGTTCATAAAATAACTATAATTCATTATTTTTAAATTAAAAGTTTATATGAGGAATATTTACGGACATCATTGGGCTACCCACCC